>NZ_DS989872.1:0-67872 GCF_000155555.1 Coleofasciculus chthonoplastes PCC 7420 | reverse complement strand
GTAGTAGTAATGTAGAGGAACTTCCGCTGCGGACAATTCCAGCAAGCCTTCGTAAAACTGCCGTGCCACCTCCAAATCAGACACCATAATGGTATGTACTTTTGGCGCACTGGTGAGAAACATCCACATCGCCACCGCGTAAGCTGCCAAGAGCATAACCATAATGCCTTGGGTGGAAAAAAGGCTATCTAATGGCAGAGACGGTAAAAAAGCACCCAAAGGCAGGAGCGGTAGTCGAAAGGCAATAATATCAACTGATAGAATCATTCTGACAAGCTATGTTGAGTTGATTTAAGTTTGACGAATCGGTTTTCCTGTTACAGGTTTATGATGAATACCATCTGATGTCCTATAGATGTTACTAGATGTTACTAATTTTAGCTAAGCTCAACGAGCTATGCTAATGCTCTGGTAGGTACAACTTACACGCTAAGTATGATAGGCGTCAGCAACTCACTGTTAAATCCTTGACAAAAGGGATAACACCTGCATAAGGGAGGCATCTACTGGAGAGTTAACGCCGCGCATTCGGAATTCTAGCTAGAACGTAAAGACTGTGCATATTCCACATTTTTCTGAATCCAACCATCCGCTAGTCAAATCCCTGTTTCACTACAGCGATCGCGAACTGGTGACTCTGTTTCAGCGCTATCCGGAACAGGGAAAGTATTTCACGGCGATTTTTTGCCGCTATAGTCCGATTGTCTATACCTTAATTCGTCATTCGGCGCGATCGCCTGTGCAAGCTGACTACCTCTTTGCCCTGACTTGGCGTCATATTTTCTATGAATTGCGGGGAATGGACTTTATCAAAGAGGCGGCGAGTGAGTCTAATACCTTCCAAAGCTGGCTGATTAACATGACAGCCGTCTGCATCAATCAAGCGGAGTTACCCCCAGTGGAGTCTATTCACTATAGCCTGCAAGCTGCACCACCGCCATTATGGTGTTATCTGGAGGCGGCATTAGAGCAGTTACCTGCGCTCATGCGGTTAATCATCATCATGGCGTTAACTTTTAAGTGGAGTGAAACCCGCATCGCCGCTTATTTACAAGCCGAAGGCGAAGCGATCGCACCCGCTCAAGTCAGAAATCAACTCCAGCAAGGGTATCAGCGATTAGAGGCAAACTTACCCGATGATATTCGCGAGATTTACTTACAGAAAGCAACGGATAATGCCGAGGGCAAGTCCGAATTCAATGCTGTCGCCGTATAAACTAAGGATAGAAATTTCTGATCCCGATTAAAAAATCTCCCGATCATGAACAGAGGATATCTCTCGGTGAAGGTGATTCGTCGCACAGCGATGGCTCTAATTTCTGGGGCGGTACTGCTGGCGAGTAACCCGGCTCAAAGTCAAACCGTCTCCAATGACACGGGTTTTGACTTACAAGATCAATTAACAATTCCCTTAGATAGCACGATTCAACGGGAAGCACGAAATGAGGCAGATGTACTGTTGCGGTTAGGAGGAGAGGCAAAACGCCAAGCAAATTTGCAAAAAGCGATCGCCTATTGGCAACAGGCGCTGGATCTTTATCAGAAAATTGGCGATTTTGAAGGACAGGGCTTAGCTTACAATTATATCGGTCTCGCTTACGCTGATTTGGGACGCTTTCCCCAAGCTGAAGAGTCTCTGCGCCGTCGGTTAGGGGTGGCTCGTTTCCTCCAAGATTTTCAGGGACAAATTTATGCCTTGAATAACGTCGGTACGGTGCTGCTGCAATCAAACGATCTCGACGCCGCTCAAGAAAGCTTTACTGAAGCCCTAACCATTGCTCGCACAGTGGGCGATCGCGAAGGGGAAGGACTTAGTTTGAGCAACCTGGGTTTAGTCGCGGCTCGTGCGGGTGATTATTTAGAGGCGATTAAACAGTATAAAGCGGCGATAACCTTGCGGCGGAGATTAGGCGATCCCTTGGGAGAAGCAAATACCCGTAATAATTTAGGCGATGCCTATTTCGCGATCGCCTCCTATAAAAATGCAATTGGTTCCTATCGCTATACCTTACAACTGGCACAAGATAGCCAGGATATTCCCAATCAGTTTCGCGCCCTGCGGGGATTGGCGAAATCCTATAGCATCATTGGTCCAGATTTGCTAGCGATTCGATACCTGAATCAGCATCTCGCCTTAGCCCAAGAACAGGAAAGCTTAAGCAGAGAACTCGTTACACTACGGTTATTTGCCGAATTTTACCTCGCCAGAGGCAATGTAGTGAAAGCGAAGCAATTTTACGAACAAGCGATCGCTCTCGCTAATGCGATCGGCGAAACTCAGCAAGAAGCCTTATTACGGAATCAGTTAGCCCAAATCCTTTATGACAGAGGGGATTGAACTTCTATAGCACTACGCATTAAGGTTAGGACAAGTTGCCGCGCTCACCGTCGAAGCCTCACGCCGAAGTCCGAGGTGTTGCCTATTGCAAGAAAGCCTAGCGCGTAGCGCTATATCTTCCTCAACGCCGAGCAACAAGATTGGTATTGGGCATCTACAATAGGGCTTGCTGAATAAGTGGTGAGGTGAGGGGGAGCAGGGGAAGCTGGGGGAGCTGGGGGAGCAAGGGTACATTTTCCCTGAGCAAGGTGATGCCATACTTATGAAGGATGCTACCCCATTTCCTGGCACTTTATCCACTGTCCATACGCCTCAAAGTATTGATGGATCAGGGTTTCCGGGTTGTGCAGTAAGCCCTACAATAAGTTATTTTTTAACTCCCCAGGCCGGATTCGAACCAGCGACCAATCGGTTAACAGCCGACCGCTCTACCACTGAGCTACTGAGGATCATGACTTCAATGCTTGCCACGATTACTAATCTTACCCACTAAAGGGATGATTTGGCAAGTCCTTTGGCAAAATTTTTTTTAGAGCATCCGCTGTTACGCCTTCGGTTTTCCAGTCATACCTGTAATTTCTCGCCATAAAAAATGCTGTAACCCCTTTGGTTAAAGGATTTCAGCTAATATTGTTTCTTCACTTCATTGCCGATGTGTCAAGCAGCGCGATCGCGGATCTATACTCAATCGAGATCAACTCCCCCTGTTTTGATCTGTAGGGAGTCTTGTGGTGGGGAGAGGCAATAGGGAAGCGGATAATAGGGGCTTAGTGATATAGCAACCGCCATGGCTGTTAGGACACATCATTTATGTAGAGACGCGCCATGGCGCGTCTCTACAATGGTGCTTAATCTAATTGTGCGATAATGTTCAATACATCACCAGGATGGTCAACTAAAAAATCAGGATTGTATTGGTTTAATACACTGAACGAATTAAATCCCCAAGTTACGGCTATCACCTTTATGTTGATCTTCTTGGCGGCGGAGATATCTCGCGTTTCATCTCCTATATACATAAGAGACTTAGATTGAATGGAGTGATGGTCGATCAAGTTTATTAAAGCGCGTGATTTACCAAAGATTGAAGGTTCTGAACAAATAAAACTAAAAAAACAGTCTAACCCATGTATATTTAAGAATTTTCTAACATTGTCTTCGCTATTTGAAGTTAAGATACCGATAATTTGTTCTTTATTTTTCAACTCTTTTAACAAATCAGGGATTCCAGCAACAGGCTTTAGAAATTCAATATCCTGATGCAATTCTGATTGAATCCGCTTCAGCAAAAAAGGAATCTTGAATAATGGAACTCCTGATTCTTTAATAATCTGGCGAGCGCTTAAATTTCTAACTCTCTCAATATCTGATGGCATTAACGGTTTATATCCAAAGTCGTCCGCTAAACGATTCGCGATCCGGACGATTGCGTTGAAAGTATCCGCTAAAGTGCCATCAAAATCAAAAACAATGACTTTTATACTCATGAGTTGGCTCCGACAATTGACAATAACCGAAATGTCAACAGATGCCTCAAAATTCATCTAGACATCCTGCTAAAACACCAACGTCGGAACATCTCAGTTTCTTGTCCAAGATTTTTCCGAATTCCGTAAGCGTAGGATCTATAAGCTGTTCGGTATTTAAACCTTAATATCAATAAGGGCAATGGCGCAATCCTTGTAGTGCGTTTAGCGAAGCCATGCCGCAGGCTTTGCATCTTGCTCGCTACTAATACCCAATTTAAATGCATGACAGCTTAGTGTAGGGAAAGATAAAAAACTTGACATGAAAGCATGAAAACCAAGTAAAATCCGGGTTGTAGGGATAAAGGCTGGGGCAGATAGCCTGATCACTACAGCCACTGGCATGGGCAGAATGACTGTATGATAAACGTTAATGGCTGAAAAACTCAAATGTTTCAGAAATTTACTGAAGTCCTAAATTATATTGCTAGTCATCCAGACAACTTTAGGGAAGCCCTAGGGCAACATCTGTTATTGGTACTCGTACCACTGACAATCAGCTTGGTGCTGGGTTTACCGTTAGGGCTGCTGAGTGCGCGATCGCGAACTGCCTCAACTGTCTTGATTAATACCGTCAATGGCTTACGAGTTATTCCCAGCTTAGCGATTTTATTTGTTGCCATTCCCTATTTGGGGCTTAGCTTCAAATCGGCGGCGGTAGCGTTGACGCTTTTAGCACTACCACCGATTTTGATCAGCACAGATGTCGCCTTTCGCAATATTGAACCCACTATCATCGAAGCCGCCAAAGGAATGGGAATGTCTCCCCGGCAAATTCTGCAACAAATCGAAATCCCGTTAGTCTTACCCGTAATTATTGCTGGGATTAAAACCGCGACAGTCGAGGTGATTGCCAGTGCGACTCTGGCTGCTTTTATTGGCGCAGGGGGATTGGGCAGTTTTATTGTGTTGGGGTTTGCCCTTTATGATCAAAGTATTTTATTGGTGGGTGCTATTCCAGTGGCAATTTTGGCATTAGTGGCGGAGGTGAGTTTGACTGCTTTACAACGATTGACATCCTCACATAGCGCGTAAGAGATAAAGATGGTACAGACACCTGCTAGTCGAGACACTGAAACCCTATCGATTGAATTGCCTAAGGCGATTGGGCTGTACGTCACCCAGGAACAGTTTGCTGCTATAGTCGCAGCCAATCGCGACTTGAGACTGGAAAGAAGTGCAAAAGGAGAGTTAATTGTGAACCCACCAACAGGCTGGGAAACTGGAAGACGCAACCGTAGCCTCACCGGACAACTTGATCGCTGGTACGAAGAAAATGAGGATTTGGGTGAAGCCTTTGACTCCTCAACTGGCTTTATTTTACCCAATGGTGCAACTCGCTCTCCTGATGCCTCTTGGGTGAGTCGGGAACGTTGGCAGGCGCTTACTCCGGAACAAAGAGGAACCTTTGCTCATATCTGCCCGGATTTTGTGGTTGAGTTACGCTCTAGTTCAGATACCCTCAAGTCTGTGCAAGATAAAATGAGGGAATATATCGACAATGGCGCTATATTGGGATGGTTAATCGATCCGCAGCAGCGACGGGTGGAGATTTATCGAGCGGGTCAGGATGTGGAGGTGTTGGAGAATCCGGCTGAGTTGTCCGGTGAAGACGTGTTACCGGGTTTTGTTGTGAATCTGCGTCGATTGTGGGATTGAAAATGGTATTAAGCTGTTATGCATTTAAATGCATGATAGCTTAAAGCGATAGTACCAGTATTTTTTCGTTTACCGACACAACCTGATTTTTCTTTAGATTTTGTTTTAGAACAAATTACTCCCTCGATTTCATAGAGTCTGAACAACAAAAGGCAGTCACCTCATTAAGATGCAACAACACCTGATCCAACTCTTTTACAAATCTCCTCTCCCAATCAACCCTCACTCATCAGCTTGATTTTTCGTTGCGGATTCGATAGCCACTGTAATCCTAGCAAAATACCATTTAAAGCAAACGCCAAAATCGCCACGGTAATTGCCCCCGCCCAAATCTTATCGTAGCGACTCTGAGACACCCCATCAAAGAGGAGTACCCCCAATCCTCCCGCCCCAAATTTAGCACCAATTGTAGAGATCGCGATCGCGACAATTGTTGCCAAACGGATTCCAGCAATACCAATGGGTAAAATTAGGGGAATTTGTACCCACCACCAACGTTGCCAAGCATTCATCCCCATCCCGCGTGCGGCTTCTAAAATTTTCGGATCAATCGATTGTAAGGCGACTAAAAAATTACGGACTAGAATCACCTGGGTATAGAGAATCATTGCCACCACGACTGATTGGCGATTTAAGCCCAAAAGTGGCACAAGCAGAATAATTAGCGCCAGACTGGGTATGGTGTAGAGGATGCCCAGAATACCCACGACTGGGATACTCAGCCAACGGTAGCGAGTGATCAGCACCGATAACGGCAGTGCGATCGCCACCGCAATTAGTACGGCTAAACTCGTCATCTGGAGATGTTCGAGCAGTAATTGAATAATATCTTCAGGATTTCTAATAATATAGTTCATCAGGAGTTAGACAAATTAAAGTGGATGGTTGAGATTAGGGAATAGAGAATACCCAATTTATATTAATTTTGATAAAAACACAAACAACCGAGGGTATTCATAACACAATCAACTAACACCGAGACCCCGATTTAGGATTAACCCATACCCGTGCTAGTCCCTGAGAGAAGATACCCAAATTAGCCGCTGCTACTGGTGGTTGTAGCGCTACTTTTCCCGTCTTATCGATGTAAACCCAAGCTCGGTTAAAATGTACGGCGGCTAGTCCTTGAGAAAAGTTACTAGCTCTAGCAAATTGAAAGGGAATGGCTAATTCACCACTCTTATCAATATAGCCTAACTTGGCTTCTACTCTCACCAACGCCAATCCTTCGGCAAACTCTTTGGCATCATCGAATTGGGGTGAGATGACGACGTTACCTGTTTCATCAATATAGCCCCACTTTTCCTCTATTTTTACCGCTGCTAATCCTTCCGTAAATCTTGTTGCTTGATTAAATTGGGGTGAGATGACGACTTTACCTGTTTCGTCAATGTAGCCCCATTTCTCTTCAATTTGTACCGCAGCTAACCCCTGATTAAAACTCTCAGCCTTATCAAATTGAGGTCGAACAACTAGCTTACCTGTTTTATCGATGTAACCCCACTTGGTATCAATTTCTACGGCGGCAAACCCTTGAGTGAATTTCCGGGCTACATCAAATTGAGGTGGAACCACGACTTGACCACTCTTATCCATATAGCCGTATTTATCATCAATCTTCACGGCTACCAATCCTTGCGAGAAGGAAAAGGTAAACAAAATAGAATGATCGGGCTGGGGGGGAACGACTGCTATTTCCCCGCTCTTGTCAATGTAGCTCCATTTTTCGTTAATCTGCACAGCGGCTAACTCATCAGCAAAGCTCAGAGCTATGTCAAATTGAGGCGAAATCACCAGCTTTCCCGTTAGGTCAATATAACCCCACTTCTCCCCAACTTTTACCGCTGCTAATCCTTCGGAAAAATCGGTTGTCGAGGCAAATTGTGGTGGTACAACAAACTCGGCATTCTGGTTGATATAACCCCCACTTCCACCACCAGCGCAAGCTCGTGCCGGGATGGGTTGGCTACTGCTTAAAGTTGTGAGTGTGAGCATCAGTGCCAGAATTGATTTTTTCATGGTTATTTCAACTCCAATAATTAGGGAAAGTATCCACTAGGTAGAGTCGCGCTCGTTCCCCAGACTTACTTGTTAGGGAAGTTTGCCAGGATGTCGCCTAACCATTCAATTAAAAATTGACACTAAAGCTATCATTTCAGCCTAAAATGCAATTGGATTCAATGGAAGATAAGCATGTGCCGATTACTGGGCTACCTAGGTTCCCCTCTCCAACTTGATCAGCTATTGTATAAACCTGAACGTTCTCTGGTTGTCCAGAGTTACTTGCCACAGGAGATGACATCGGGTGTGGTTAATGCGGATGGATTGGGCATTGGTTGGTATCACTCAACCCAGGATGTTAATCCATTTACCTACAAAAATACGCTACCCATCTGGAATGATATTAATCTACCGGAATTGAGCCGTTATGTGGAATCTGACTGTGTACTGGCGTATGTTCGGAGTGCGACGCCCGGTCAAGCTTTAGACATGGGAAACTGTCAACCCTTTCGTCGCGATCGCATTTTATTCATTCACAATGGTTTTATCGAACGGTTCCGCCAGACGCTCTATCGACCGATTCGCGATCGCCTGAGTGATGAAATTTACCAGTCAATCCACGGTACAACCGATTCTGAGCATATTTTTGCCCTCCTTGTCAATGAAGTGCAAAGGGTTGCCGATGCTTCCTTAGAGAAAGCTTTATCCCAAACCTTGATCCAGTTGAAACAATTAGCCCAATCCTATCAAGTCAACTTTTCTGCCAATGTGATTATCAGCGATGGGCATAGCCTCGTTGCTAGTCGCTACGCATCGGGTAGTAGTGCGCCCACCCTATACTGGTTACGGGATGATCCTAATTACCCTAACGCTGTCCTGGTTGCCTCTGAACCCTTGTTTGCGGGGAATTGGCACAGTTGCCCAACCAATAGCCTGCTGGTGGTTAAAGAGGATTTGGAAGTTTGCATCAATCAATTCTAAAGAACGGATAATGTCATGGAACTTGACCCATTCCAGAGGATGCCGATGCACCGCAATCTCAATGCCGTTGAAGTTTGTGTTATTCTAATAAATACCTACCATCTCATTTTTCTCAACCCAGCGCTCTCTCACGCTCGGGTTTTCTTAGATGTCTAACTAAGTCGAATAGGCATAGGTTGAGTTCTATAGCTTAGCTCTTAAGATTAGTTTGAGATAAGTCCAGGGTATTTTTTTCAGGCTTAACTATCTTTTAACAGTATTGCGGAATCCCGTTATCTGGAAGGATTCTAGCATTCTATATACCTGCACTTATCGCCTCATACCCTAGGTTTATTCATTCATACCCTGCCGAAGACAACTCCTGATTAGCCACGCCAATCGGGAAATTGACCCTGAAGACAGGCAGCGATTTCATCGTTCCAGTCGTCTTCTATTTGGGTAATCCACGCCTCAAACTTATCCTCAGTTTTTGAGTTGAACATTTTGTACCGTAATTTTAACGACAATTTATCTCCGTGCTGAGATTGGTTATGAGAGAGTTGGTAATAAGTCATTATTAATCTTCCGATAATTATTAATTAACTAGAAGTCACTGATTTTCTAAACTTCCTTTAACAAATATATTGAATTGTAAAGAAAAGATCTAGGCATTGGGTAACACAACCCAGGTGATGATTGGCGAGAAGAGGGGTGATACTGTATGGTCTGGATAAGTAATTTCAATGCAACGTCAGCGTGACTAGACAGAATCCCTTTGGTGAGCGAGGTCACAAATTTTACCTCTGCCTCTTTACCCAATCCATCGGAAACTTTTTTGATCAACTGGATCTCCTCAACTGTAAAATCGGTAGATCAGTGGGATGAGATCCTAGAAAGCAGTTAACGGCGGTTAACGGAGTTTTGAATCAAATGGAACAACATCAGAAATCAACGGTTGTAATTACGGGTGCCTCGTCAGGGGTGGGTTTATATGCTGCCAAAGCCTTGGCGCAACGGGGAAACTGGCATGTCGTGATGGCTTGTCGGAATTTAGAGAAAGCCCAAAACGCTGCCCAAGAGGTGGGTATGCCGGAGGACAGCTACACGATTATGCATATCGACTTGGGTAGCTTAGAGAGTGTGCGCCAGTTTGTAGCTAAATTCCGGGAAAGCGGCAAATCCTTAGATGCCTTGGTGTGCAACGCAGCCATCTATATGCCCTTACTCAAGGAACCTCTGCGATCGCCAGAAGGGTATGAGTTGAGCGTTGCCACAAATCACCTGGGACATTTTCTCTTGTCTCATCTGATGCTAGAGGATTTGAAGCATTCCTCGGCTGAGTCTCCCCGGCTGGTTATTTTAGGAACGGTGACTCACAATCCCGATGAATTGGGTGGGAAGATTCCACCGCGTCCAGATTTAGGGCAACTCAAGGGGTTTGAAGCGGGATTCAAGGAGCCTCACTCGATGATTGATGGCAAAAAGTTTGAACCCGTCAAAGCCTACAAAGACAGCAAAGTCTGTAACGTTCTGACCATGCGAGAACTGCATCGGCGCTATCACGAGTCAACCGGTATCGTCTTCAGTTCCCTGTATCCAGGATGTGTGGCTGATACACCCCTGTTCCGCAATCACTATCCCTTGTTTCAGAAAATCTTTCCCTTGTTCCAGAAACACATCACGGGTGGGTATGTGTCCCAGGAGTTGTCAGGTGAACGGGTTGCTGCTGTCGTTGCCGATCCTGAATATAGCCAATCTGGTGTCTATTGGAGTTGGGGGAACCGACAGAAGAAAGATGGCAAGTCCTTTGTGCAGAAGGTTTCTCCCCAAGCCCGCGATGATCAAAAAGGGGAACGGATGTGGGAGTTAAGCGCCAAGTTAGTGGGAGTTGCTTGATCGGAGACTAAGCTGTCACCCATTTCAAGTGGGAATGGGTTGCGAGCAAGATGCAAAGCCTGCGGCATGGCTTCGCTAAAGCCTGCGGCATGGCTTCGCTAAACACCCGACAAGGATTTCACCATTATTGACAGGTTGAAATACCAAACAGCTTAGGTGTTACCGTTCCTCCCAACCACATAATGAGTCGGGGTGATTCATAAATTGCCCCGACTATAATTTTGGAAAAAATTGGTTAGTCTTTGGACATAAAATATTAAGAAATATTAACAAGTGTCAACTTCTGACTGTTCTCTATTCCCCGTTTCCTGTGGCTTTGTCCATGTCCTGACGACTTAATCGCATAAATAATACAGTGTATTACGAAATCGTTGACAATTATTGTATCCTTTTCTACCATAGTTAATATTCCTTCTAAAGAAGGTGACTTAGATGTATTACAGTAAGGGAATTTACTCTCACAGCTAGAAGAAAATTCCATTGCTGTGAACGATTGATGTTGACGATATTTAGATAGGGCGCATTTACCCAACAAGCCGTTAGGGAGTTGCGTAAAAATAAAGTACCAGTTAGGAAAGCTGTATTAATCAATTTAGTCAAGCTTGATTGGTATATTATTAAGCCGCAAGTCCCTTAGGTTGTTCAAGCTTTGTGTTTTTAATCTAGACAAAGTTTTGTAGAACGGCAAAATCTGTTTGAATGGAGCGATTCGTTGAACAAGATAGCTCTACGCGAACAGGTCATGGTAAGTGAAACTTTAGTGATAGCAGATGGATGTTAGGGTGCATTTTCTGATTCAGGTGACGTGTTTGATAAGGGTCTTTATTTAATCAACGCCACTGATAGATAATACGCGATCGCTGTTTATTCTCTTTCAACAAGAGAGGGCGATCGCCTTTTTTTTGGTTAAATCTCCAGGATGGGAGGTTGAGTTGGATTCGCCGAGCGAATAACCCGACAGGGGTTTCCTACGGCGATAACATTGGCGGGAATATTTTTAGTCACAACGCTACCCGCACCAATGGTTGTGTGATCACCAATCGTAACACCTGGACCAATAATTGCACCGCCACCAATCCAGACATTATTGCCAATTTTAATCGGTGCAGCCAGTTCGCGTCCAGTTAGTCTTTGGGCGGGATCAGTGGGATGATAGGCGGTATAAATCTGCACATAGGGACCACATAAAAGGTTATCGCCTAGGTGAACTGTATTACAGTCGAGAATCACACAGCCATAATTCATATAGAGATTATCGCCAACATAGATATTACTGCCATAATCACAGTAAAATGGAGGACTAATTTGAGGATTAGATCCCAGCTTGCCAAATAAGTCTTGTAAAAGGTGCGATCGCGTTTCTATTTCGTCTTCGGTTGTGGCGTTGTACAAGCGCGTGAGATGACAGGCTTGATTGTGTAATGCTTTTAATTCAGGGTCAGATGCTAGATATAGCTCTCCCGCTAACATCTTCTGTTTTTCGCTCATTAGAAACTAACAGTTGTCTTCTACTCTACGAATCGTTTTAAAATTTGAATCACCCGATGCAGTTGGTTCTCACGGCGAGTTGAAAGGGTAAATTTATCGGATAAATCATATTCTCTTTGCTGAGGGTTGAGTTTGACAAAAAGGTAATCTTCTCCGGTGGTGATTAAACCATAAGCGGGATTCTCAGTTGTCGGGTTAGACATCATGTAGGCGAGGGTTTGGGGTAAAGCCTGCATCACACTAAAACCATAGCGTTTGGTTTCTAAAAGGATGAGCCATAGTCTATCCTGCATGACTAAAATATCGATGAGTCCCTCTAGGATTTGGTCTTTGTCTTCGATTTCAATTTTGATGTATTTCTCTCCTTTAATAAGATAGGGGGGATCGTACAAGCCTAATAGTTCTAGAATGGGAGCAATTATAATCAGGTTTACGGTACTTTCGGTAATCGCACCAACGGCAAGATAGTAACGATAGCGGGTTCGTAGGCGATCGCACGTTTCAATTTCCCCTAGACTGAGTTCTGGCAATGGTTCTAGCCATTCGGGGAAGAAGGTGGGGTTGGTTGTCGGCTGCAATTGAAAGGTTTGATGCGCCTGGTTTAAGTTTGTAATTGCTTTGGTAACACCAATAACTTGGGGCATGGCATGGATTTGAGATAAGGGGGTGATTTCTCTGGGAAGTTGGCAACGCCTGGGCGTTCTTTCATTTTAGGGGTGATTGTTAACCTGTAAGCCGAATCGGGGCGATGAATCCTGATTCTCTGGGATAGGGCTTGGTAACCAAGCCCCTACGAGGGTTGGTGCTAACTGAAAACTCGGATTCTGAATCCTATATTCTCTACAGGATAAGGCTTGCGGCGGAATGGCTTAACGGGTACGATGCCTTGATTGGGAAGGGGTTGGGGTGAAACGTTTAAGATTTGATACGATACCCTTGTCAAATTCCGCTAGGCATTGGCTAGATTAAAATATCTTTTTCCGGTTTTCCCGATAAACTCAGTCCAACTCGGTATCCGCATCCCTACCCATCTCAACCAACGTCTGACTGACTATATTGAACGCACGGGGTTGTCAAAGACGGAGGTGGTGATTAATGCGTTGGCGTCTTATATGGGGTGTAGTGAAGAGATTCCCCTGAATGAACGGGTGGCGTCTCTGGAGGCGAAGATGATGGTGTTGGAGGGATTGGTTAAGGAAAGGTAAGCCAAAACCATTTGATGTGACCTAATTTTGTCCTCTACAGAACAATGGGATAGCTGGTGAGTAACTTCAATGATTTAAATGACCCAGAAAAATTAGCTTATTATATCAAAATTGTCTTAGAATATTCACAATTAAATGACGCTAATCCTAAACCTCACAATTCTAATTTTTCCAAGTTGGAACCTACAGAAGCATTACAGCTAATAAAACAAATGAAAAAAGTTTTTACAATAAGTCATGAAGAGTCCTGGGAATATGAGATAAAAAACGTCAAAAAGTATGCAATAAAAGTTTATTATTCTAAGCATTCAGGATGGGATATATCTATCATATCTACTGGCTTAAATCACATTATAGACGCTGTTTTGTTTTTGTTGAGAATCCGAAACTTTAATTATATAAATCTTGAAAATGCCATGAATATGATGAAGATAATAGAAAAAACATAAAACAGCATTTATTATTGACGCAAAAAAAATTCAGTATGATTCCTATGAAAACCCAATTTATGACTGCTGAAGAAGTATTGCGGCGATATGCAGAAGGTGAACGGAATTTTGAGAATATTATTCTAAAAGGTCAGTCTTTCAGAGGAAAAAAATTATCAGGAGCAAACTTTTCTGGCTCTGACATCAGGGGGACAGACTTTTCAAGTGCTACTTTGAGTGAAGCAAAATTTATCAATGTCACAGCAGGACTACCATTTTATATTAAATTGACTTTAATGGTCTCATCACTTATTATTTCTTTCCTATCTGGCTTATTTGCATCAATTACTGGTCTTTCGATTTTTAACTCTATAACTGAGATTGCTTACCAAAAACCTTTATTTTTAGCAATATCTCTTATTACGGCAATGCTATCTGTGCTACTGGCGACTGTAATGAGTGTGCATCTCAGTGAGAAAGTAATAAATTCTTACAAAGCTAGTTTATCCATAGCCAATCTAATTGCTGTTTTATTAGCGGCTGTCGGACTTACACTTGGTATGATTATAGGCATAAACTTTGTAGCATCTACGACAATTACTAATACAGCCAGAATGTTAATAATCGGTCTGGTAACAGCTACATTAAGCCAAGCTCTTGTTACAGGTTTATCACTCACGAGCATTATAGCCTATATAACCTTTGGACAGATAGCGAGTGAATTATCTATTCTTCTCGGAGTGCTAGGTACTATAATTGGTACTATATCGTCAACTACATCGGAGAGATTAGTAATTTTATTAATTGCTACTGTGACAGCCGGGATTGGACAATTCTGTAGTCAAGGAGCTAGAGATGGAAAAGTAACATGGGCATTGACGAGAAAAGCTGGAACTTTCTTTACCTGTATCGGGGGAACGAATTTTAAACAAGCTGATTTGAGTTACGCTGATTTTACTACAGCAACTATCAAAAGTAGTAATTTTAATGGTGCTAACCTCACTTATATCCGATGGAAGGATGCCAAAATAAGTTTTTCGCGATTGGGAAATACCTATCTTGATAATCTAAAAATTCAGCAAACACTTATCACACTTAATGGACAAAAGCAAAATTTTGACAACTTGAATTTTGAAAATGTAAATCTGAAAGGAGCAGAATTACAAGATGCTAGTTTTATCGGAGCCAATTTAAACCAAGCCAACTTAAAGGATGCGAATTTGTCTGGGGCAAAGTTGAAGCAAACCCAATTAGATGAAGCCGATTTAACAGGTGCAACCCTCACCGGAGCCACAATTGAAGATTGGGGTATCACCAGTCTTACCAAATTACAGGGGGTTAGATGTAGGTATGTCTTCATGCGTTTACCAACTAAAGATAACCCAAACCCACGCCGCAAACCGGATCACTGGGAGTCGGAGTTTGATGATGGGGATTTTGCAGACTTTATTAAGCCTATAGTTGATACCCTTGACCTCTATCATAATCAGGGGGTTGACCCTCGCGCTATTGCAATTTCTCTCAAACAGTTAGCTGAAAATAACCCAGAGGCTGAGTTAGAAATTGTGGCGATGGAGAAACGGGGTAAAGACAAATTCTTACTCCGTGCAGCAACGGCTCCTGACGCTGACCATTCTGATCTGTATGCTGAGTATTCTAAGATTCACAACCATATCAAAGCCTTAGCTGAGTCAGAAGTACAGGCATTACTTACGGAGAAAGATAGCCAAATTCCATTTTTAAGGACTACCATAGAAACTCTATTAAAAGTACAGTTAGAAACGGTGCAACAGCTACAGCGTCCAAGTTTTTATGTCCAAAAGTACAACAACCAAGGAGATACCATGTCAAATGCCCCTAGAAAATATACTAAAAATGACTTCAGTGGTAGCACTTTTATGGGTGGATTTGTAAATGCTGATACATCTTATGCCCATCAAATAGGCAGAGATATTAACAATTATCCTCCAGAGCAACGACAAAACTTAGCGGATGCAGCCGCAGAAATCCAGCAGCTTCTGCAACAACTTGAGCAAACTTATCCGAATGCAACTGAAATCGAAAAACAGAGTGCGTTAGCTGTAACTCTGCAACAAGAAATTAAGCAAAACCCAACATTCAGAACCCGCCTACGTAATGCCCTCAAAGAAGGTGGAATCGAAGCGTTGAAGGTGTTGTTTGCTCCGATTGGCATTCCCATTGAAATGGTTAGGGGGTGGATTGAAGCAGAAGCCGAATAACTTCTTTCATCTCCCCGTCAAAATTAATGTCAACAATGACGAAATCTTTGTAGTGCGAGCATCTTGCTCGCTACTAATATAGCAACCGCTATAGCGGTTAGGACAAATCATTTGATAGAGACGTTCCGCCGGAACGTCTCTACAACAGTTCGGAAAGTCCTAATCGATGTGTCTACTGCTATACTTAATTTAAATGCATGACAGCTTACAGTTAATTCGACGGTCAAACATCACACAATAAGACAAAAAAACTGTTCCCCAAGCGTGTCACTTAGACGTAACAATATCAGCTAACGCAGGTTTGACATTAGCATAGTCATAGTTAAAACCACTGCTAGTTGTGCGCTTAGGTAACACCTTTTGACCTTCTAAAACAACCTTAGCCCCCTCTCCCAATAACGCTTCCAAGGCAATACCGGGAACAGGTAACCAGGAGGGACGATTCATCACATCTCCCAACGTTTGGCAAAACTCCGACATCCGCACTGGGTTAGGTGCTGTTCCATTAAATACCCCTTCCATCTCATTGCGGGTGAGTGCATTAATAATCAAGTTCACCAAATCCTCTCGGTGAATCCACGAAAACCACTGACGCCCACTACCAATTGGACCTCCAGCAAACAGTTGAAATGGAGGTAACATTTTCGCTAGTGCGCCACCATCACCGAGAACAATTCCAAACCGGAGAATAACCAACCGCACTCCAGCCTCTTTCACCTTTTGCGCTTCCGCTTCCCACGCCTGACAGACTTGGGCGAGAAAATCATCGCCGGGGGGACTGGTTTCGTCATAGGTTGCTGTTTCGCTAGTCCCGTAATAGCCAACAGCCGACGTATTCACTAAGACACTGGGTTTAGATGGCGCTTGGCTGATGGCTTCAACAATTCGCCGGGTTCCCAGTTGGCGGCTATCGAGAATTGCTTTTTTCCGTTCCGGTGTCCAGCGATTCTCACCAATGGGTTCTCCCGCCAAATTCACCACCCCATCACACCCTGCGATCGCCTCTTGCCAAGATCCCGATTCAGTCGGAGTATAGCCGACAATCTCTAAATCAGGAAACAACCGAGTCGCTTTGGCTCGATTTCGGGTTAAAATCATCGGTTGATGCTCTAACTCAAGCAGACGCTTGACTAAGCGAGAACCAATAAATCCGGTTGCTCCAGTAATAGCGATTTTCACGATTAACCTACTCTGCTCCCTGTGCTTGTTTGGTATCACCGTAAGCCATACCATTGACTTCGGCATAGCGGTGCATAAAGCGCATGAACCGATCCCAGTGATCTTGGCGCTCGATTTCAAATTCGCAGTCTACCCGCCTTAAATCATCGCCTTCTGGACCACCGAATATAAATTTAACGGATGAGGGTTCCACACTAATCTGCCCTTCTTCATCAATTAAAAGCAAGGCGTTGGCGAATCGTTTGGTATAACTCTGAAATTTTTCTATCGCTTTTAAAGAATCGAAACTCATTAATACTGAACGCACCCCCGAATTTCGATTTCGCCGTAAGCTAACATTGCTCAGTTCTTCAGGAAGTCCTTCAAAAAATTGAATCGATGGTGTTTGGGATGTCATTTTTAAATGGCGAATACTATATTGTTCAGTATACAAAACTTTATGCCTCTCACCAAAGAGATCCCCGACTTCTTGAAGAAGTCGGGGATCTAACACTCACGAGAAATGACTCAAAACTACACAGCTTGCGGTTGCACTTGCGGCTGGAATTGGAACAGTGAATACACCACATTGCGACGAATGTCAATCATCATTTCCAAGAAGGTTTCATAGCCTTCTTGCTTATACTCAATCAGTGGGTCTTTCTGTCCATACCCCCGTAACCCCACTGATTCACGCAACGCATCCATTGATTGTAAATGCTCCCGCCACAAGGTATCAATCTGCTGCAAGATGAAGAACCGTTCGGCTTGTCGCATCAATCCCGGTTGAATTTGATCGATTTGGGCTTCTTTAATGTCATAAGCTTTACGGACTTCTTCATGTAAGAAGGTTTTAATCTCCGTCACTGTCATATCATCGAGATGCTCCGGCTGGAGATCTTGCAACAAATAGACAAACTCTTGTACCTTGGACACCAAACTAGCTATATCCCATTCTTCTGGCGGCAAATCCGGGTTGACGTAGGCATCTACAATATCATCCATCGTCTTCTCCGCATATTGGATGACTTGTTCTTTCAAGTCTAATCCTTCTAACACCCGACGACGTTCGGCATAAATTGCCCGCCGCTGATTATTCATCACCTCGTCATATTCAAACACCTGTTTCCGGGTGTCATAGTAGAAAGTTTCTACTTTTTTCTGCGCCCCTTCTAAGGAACGAGTCAGCATTCCCGATTCAATCGGCATATCTTCCTCTACCCGAAACGCATTCATCATCCCCGCCACGCGATCGCCCCCAAAAATCCGCAGCAAGTTATCCTCTAAGCTGAGGAAAAACTTCGTCGAACCCGGGTCACCTTGGCGTCCCGCCCGTCCCCGGAGTTGGTTATCAATCCGGCGAGATTCGTGGCGTTCGGTACCAATGACGTGCAATCCGCCGATCGGCTCGGTGTAGATTACCTCATCATGTTCTTTATGAGTAAAGGCTTCATATTCCTTTCGCACCGCCCGACAAACCTCCCGCAGCTTTTGAATCACTGGGTCATCCGTCGGGGCATTTTCCGCCGCGATCGCTATTTTTTCTTCAGCTTCTAATTCCGGTAGACTGCGTTCCCCATACTGCTGCACCGCAAACTTCACCGCCTCAATCAACTTTTGTTCGGTTTCCGGAGACAACTGAGTCGGGTAAATCTGGGGACTCACCTTCCAAGTTTTCACTTTTTTACCGGGCGCAAATCCTTGGGCTTGGGAGCGTTTTCCACCCCCTCCTGCCATAGCCGCAAAGGAATCTTCTTCTTCGGGGATAACAATCTGCGGCATGAAATATTCCCGCACTTTCAGCCGCGACATGTAATCCGCATTACCCCCTAAGATAATATCGGTACCCCGTCCTGCCATGTTGGTGGCGATCGTCACCGCCCCTTTGCGCCCCGCTTGTGCCACAATTTCTGACTCCCGTTCCACGTTCTCGGGTCGGGCATTGAGCAGATTATGGGGAACGTCCAATTGGCTTAACAAACGCGAAAGCACTTCTGATTTTTCCACACTGGTTGTACCCACCAATACTGGGCGTCCTTGCTCATGCATATCCGCACATTCTCGTGCCACCGCTTTCCATTTGGCTTCCTCAGTTTTATACACCACATCCGACATATCCCGCCGTCCGGGGGGCTTATTGGTGGGGATAATCGTGACTCGTAGGTTATAGATTTTTTCAAATTCGGCTTCTTCTGTTTTGGCTGTTCCGGTCATCCCGGCTAGCTTAGGATAAAGCAAAAAGAAATTTTGATAGGTAATTGTAGCTAGGGTTTGGGTTTCCTTTTGAATCTCGACGCCTTCCTTTGCCTCAATCGCCTGGTGCAGTCCATCACTCCAACGCCGTCCCTGTAAGACCCGTCCGGTAAACTCATCGACGATGACCACTTCGTCGTTACGCACGATATAGTTTACGTCATTGGTAAACAGTTCCTTTGCCTTAATCGCGTTGAAGATATAGTGCGCCCAAGGATTTTCCGGGTCATACAAATCTCCAACCTCTAGGAGTTTTTCCGCCTCGATAAAGCCTTCATCGGTGAGGATGACATTACGCGCTTTTTCATCAACCTCATAATGCTCTTCCGGCTGAAGCATTTTAGCGATTTGAGCCGCTTTCATATAGTTCTGGGTAGGGCGTTCCACCTGTCCGGAAATAATCAGGGGGGTGCGGGCTTCGTCAATAAGTACGGAGTCTACTTCGTCAATGATGCAGTAATTAAAGGGACGTTGCACCACCTCACTCATTGAGGTTGCCATATTATCTCGCAGGTAGTCGAAGCCCAACTCGCTGTTTGTGGCGTAGGTAATATCACAGGCATAGTTGCGCTGTCGTTCCGCAGGACCCATACCCGACTGAATCAGTCCCACCGTTAATCCTAAGAAACGGTGTACTTGTCCCATCCATTCCGCGTCCCGACGTGCCAGGTAATCGTTAACGGTAACAATATGTACCCCTTTGCCACTTAGAGCGTTGAGATAAGCTGGGAGGGTGGATACAAGGGTTTTTCCCTCACCCGTTTTCATCTCCGCGATTTCTCCTCGGTGCAGCACCACGCCACCTAATAGCTGCACATCAAAATGGCGCATTCCCAAAACCCGCCATGCAGCTTCCCGCACGACGGCGAAGGCTTCGGGTAGGAGATCCTCTAACAGTTCTTCTCGCTCGCGATCGGTTGTCGCTTTTTCAAGCTGCTGCTTGAATTCTGCGGTTTTCCCTTGGAGTTGCTCATCGGAGAGCGATCGGATATCTTCTTCCAGAACGTTGATATCGGCAACGAACGGTTGGTATCTTTTAAGTTTGCGGGTGTTTGGATCGCCAAGTAAGTTTTTTAACATAGCAGGAGAGGGATACGTCTAATCGCGCTTTGTCTAGGGTTAAGGTTAGACACTCAAGACTAAGGGCATGAATAGGGGAGTCAGCGTTCACAGGCAATCTTGCACGAGTCCCAGTGGCTAACGGCTAACCCATGATAAACCACCGCTTAGGGCGGCATTTTTATGATCATCCTACCATTTTTGCTCGGATTGAGGGGCGCTTCGTCCTTCCTACTGACGATCCTCCAACCAACTGGCTAAATCTGGTAAACTTTGAAAATCGAAAATTTCCTCAGTTAATCGTTCCAAATCACTCAACGGTAATTCTTCAATTTTGCGGCTGATTGCCAACGGAATTTCGCCAAAACGCTTCATAATTAGACGCCCTACTAGGGTTTTGGTCTGTTGTAGCCGCCCTTCTTCTTTCCCTTTTTCTTCAGCATAATCCAGCCGTCCTTTTTCATCTTGCAACATCATGCCTCGCCGATCAACCACCTCCAACTCTTCTACCGTCATTGTGGCTTGATTAGCAAGGTTTAAAGCAAGTTCTATCTCTGAAACTTCCCCTAAATTATCAGGAACACTCTCCAAACTCGCGGCTTCTTTCAGGAAATAAATCCATTTATCGGTTAAACTCTGTAGTTCAGACAAGGTTTTATTGAACTTGGGAAGTTCGACAAAAATCAGCTTCAATTCACCATCTAGAAGTTCAAATTTTTGGGTTTCCTCTTGAAAGACAAATTGATTAATTACCTGATCTGTGTTGGCAAACAAGATAAAATCAGTAATTGTTACGGCAATTGCTGGATTCAGGAAAGGATAATCATCGCCTGTTTTTAACTGGTTACTATAGGCTTTTGCCAAGTTATAAGCTACCCGCTTGTTAAAGGCAGTCATCGGCGCTATTTGCATTTCAATGACCACAATAGACCCATCCGCTAAAACGGCTTTGACATCTAAATACGTTTCTTTTAAGGTCATCACCTGACCCGGATTATAGGGATTAACAATTGTTAGGGATTGAATGATTTTTTCTTCGTTATAAATTATTGCATTGAGAAAACTGATTAAAATCTCTTGGCTTTGTTCGGAACCAAATATTTTTTTAAAGGCATAATCGATCTTGGGACTAATAAACCTCATTTTAGGTCTCCCGTTTCAGTATAAACAGCTAAAATAGAGTCCGATTCTAGCACAGCGATCGCCCCGTCTTCTATTTACTAAAAAGTGATAAGTTTATGGAGGTGATACATCAAACAATTTCCAACTCTAAATTGTGGCTTTTCAGGAAATTATGAGTAAAGTGGTCAACCTCATTTGTGTCACTCAGTTCTAAATTGTAGAAATCGACAACATCATGTTCAAAATAAGGACCCGCGTGCCACGTTCCTAGTCCTAACTTGATGAAACAGTTTCCCGGAATCCGAAAAACTTTAATGTCATCAATGGCAGGTTGTTCACATTCACAAGCAGGTGCAACCGCCATCCACCAGTCTTTCCCTTCTAGAGAACCCAAACATTGGGTACAGTGCTGATGGCGCGTGATTTTGTGAAATTTGCGACCTCTGTGATACAAGCGCATGATGTAAAAGCGGGGAGTACCGTTGTGCAGAACTAATTGTGCATCTTTTGCATCATAGGGTTTATCATCGGCTGTCGGCGTGATTAATTGACCGAAGGGTTGAAAGCGTTCGGCGCTAATTTCTTCTACTGAAAGCTGTTTCACTGAAATGGTGCGATTCATGACAGATATCCATTGCAACACAAAGCTTACTGCTATTTTGTCCCAAACAGGCGATCGCCTGCATCCCCAAGTCCGGGTAAAATATAACCATGATCGTCTAAGCTTTCATCAATCGCGGCGGTATACAGAGGGACTTCCGGATGATGATCATGGAAATTGGCGATTCCCTCCGGTGCAGCTAGCAAGCACAAAAACTTGATGGACAACGGGATAAAATCCTTCACCCGATCCACAGCGGCTACGGCTGTATTCCCTGTCGCCACCATGGGATCAACCACCAAGATGTCTCGGTGTTCAATATCATGAGGCAGTTTGCAATAATATTCAATCGGAATCCGAGTCGTTGGATCGCGATACAAGCCAATATGCCCTAAGCGGGCGGAAGGGATCAATTCTAAGATACCATCAACCAGCCCTTGTCCTGCCCGCATAATCGAAACAATCACCATTTTCTTATCTGAAGCCAGCATGGGAGCGTGCATGGGAGCCAGAGGTGTTTTAATCGGTGCGTATTTAAGCGGTAAGTCCCGCGTTACCTCGTAAGCTAGCAAGCCGCCAACTTCTTTCATCAGTTGACGAAATTTAGCTGTACTGGTGTCAGCCTGACGCATAAGGGTTAGCTTGTGCTGTACGAATGGGTGATCGATTACTGTAACTTGAGGGATCATCTGTTAATAGTAGACAGATTTTTATCTGTATAAAAGTTAATCTTCCTGAGAGTATACCACTCCTGTTGCCAAATCACAGCAAAGAAAGGAATATAGCGTAAAATGTATTTGCAAAATGGATTTAATTCATTTTTGCAACTCCCAAAATAAAAACAATATAACAGTGAAAATATTAGCCTATTTTACACTAGCAAAGTCAATGGGTAACGTCATAGTTGGTGGGCAATGGACTAAAACTCTTATCCAGTCGTCTAAAGACGACTGGATCGTGGGAGTGCTTGGATTTTCAGTCAAAGCTGTTGGAGAGACTGATACAAGATAGCGAGTTATACTTTTGATGCAGAAGAGGGAGAAGGAATATCCGTTAACACTCGCTTCACCATGCTGATAAATTCCTCCAATACATAAGGTTTTGTTACATACAGATTGGCTCCTAGACGTATCCCGCGTTCAATATCCCTGGGTTCGGATTTTGCTGTCAAAAAAATAAACGGGGTTTGGCGACCAAAACGGCGCAGTTGTGATAAGACGGTATACCCATCAAATCCGGGCATATTAATGTCGCAAATAATTAATTCTGGGTTCAGACATAAGCTAAAGTTGACGCCACTTGACCCGTTATCTGTGGCAATGACATCATAGCCATTGGCGGGATTATATCCTTCCATTGCTAAAATTTCAGATAAATTATCCCGTAGGCTTATGTCATCTTCAATGATTAGAATTCTTCGCATTGTTTCGCCTATTTCCATGCTGGCATTTGAGTTGGATTGAATTAGGTTATCTTTCTTTATTGTTCCCTAACAATTGAGAGTTTACATCCGTGAATTCTCTGGTTTTTTCAAGCTTTCGGGAAAACTAGACCTTGCTTATCGTTGGGGAACTCTCTCCTAGAATTTACCGATCGCTGTCCTTATAAAGATTTGCAAACAAAACTTGACGCCAGCGAGTTGATCCGTGAAACTACAGATAAGAGCGTAATACACTGTAAACAAGCGTATTACGTTAGTTGTGGTTAATTCCAAACAAAGGTTGATTAATCCATAATTAGCCGGAAGCTGGGATGGAACAGCACGTCTTGCCCAGAAATACTGTCTCCATCCAGGCAACCCGCGAGATTGGTTGATTGAGCCTATTGATGAAGGATAACCTCTGCTATACCGTTTGCACCTCCTCGATCATTTCTAGTGTGTCTCCCTTGTGGTGTCCGGTATGGTAAGCAGCAAGGAGAATTTGGCTGGTTTTTCCGCAGGCGATCGCCCCCCTAGCGTCAATGGCGATCGCACCTAAATCCCGCTGATTCTCCTTTGCTTCTTTTATAGAACGTTCCATGGCTTCGGCTAAGGATAAGCCGTCGGTGACGCGCACCACCACCCGTGCGGCGAAGCATTCATCAATGATATCTTCCCCAATTCCAGTACAGCTTACCCCAGCGTTGAGGTTAGCGTAATTCCCCGCAGGCATTGCCGAGTCGCTGACTCGACCAATGCGTTCAAATCCCTTCCCTCCGGTTGATGTACCCGCCGCCAAGCCGCCCTGACTATCTAACGCCACGACTCCAATTGTGCCACGTCCAGCTTCCGAAGAGAGGAGTTCGGGTTCGCTAACCACATCCGCCATCGTCCGTTCAAAGTTGTCCTGTCTATCCTGTAACCATTCCTGTAAACGCTTATCAGTCAAGGGGTTGTAAATCGGTGCATTCACTTCCCGCACCAATTCCGCCGCCCCAAAATCCGAGAGAATGCGATCGGGACAATCTTGCAAAATCTTCGCCAAATTGATGGGATTTTTAATCCGTGAGACATTAATCACACCGCTAAAGCGTTGAGGTTTACCATCCATCAGCGATGCACTCATGCGAATCTGTCCATCCGATTGTAATACCGAACCCGTTCCGGCATTATAGCGGGGTTCATCTTCGAGGAGTTGACAACCTCGAATCACCGCTTCACGGGCGTTTGCACCCGATGATAACAGGGCATACACCTCATCCAGTATTTTATAAAGCGAATCGCGCACCGCTTGGGTGGCGTCTTTGGTTTTCAGGGCGCTTCCGGCACCACCATGAATAATTAATTTGGGTTGCATTGAATTCACGAACTCCTTGATAGTCAACTGGCTTGGGATTTGCGTCGGCGGCAGCGTTCCGAGCAGAACTTTACATTATCCCAGCATTTCGCCCATTTTTTGCGCCAAGTGAAAGGACGTTCGCAGACGGGGCAGATTTTGGTCGGTAGGTCTGACTTAGCTTTCTTCACAGCGTACTCGTGCCATGTTACGTTAAGGAGCAGTTAACTCCTCAATCGTAACTCCTTGTAACCCTGTAATCCTTTAACCCTGTAATCCTGCAAACCAGTAAACCGCCATCGTGGGTTAGGCAGAACTTTATTTTGGCAAATATCATTTAATTGGCTATCCGCCGTAACCCACCAATAATTAATTTCCCCAGACACCGTAGTGGCGTGGCACACCTTATTTGATGAATTAGAATTGGTTCGTAGTGAGGGAACTTCAGCCCTCTCCAGCTAAGCGTTATAGCACTAAAGTGCTTACTACAAACAAAACCCTATTTTAGCTGTGTCACGCCACTACAATTGGATGGGATTGAAAATGATGCCAAATAACCTGTAGGGGCGACCCGCCTGCATCAATTAACAACTCCAATCCCTTCAAGAAAATCGGGTCGCCCTCTTCAATGCCAGACGTTAGGCAACGGTTAAATCAATCTGGAAGGTGAAATCATTAAAATCTTGGTCACCACCTCCATGCAAATCTTCAAAGCCAAAGGTGTTATCACCCAGTAGGCGAATGTGGTCAACTTTATCAGGATTCGCACCTAAGTAGGCAAAATAGGCAATGGGTTCTCCATAACCCTGGTACTGATTGTTGGAATTCTCAGCCAGCAATTCCTCCGTGGTGCCATTGGCGATAATGTAAGGCGCGAGAAGACTTCCTCCCTCTAACTGGGTGTCAAACGTCGCCATCCCCCGATTCACATCACTAACCACCGATTGGGCAAGGGCGGCTTGGGCATAACCTTCGTCTTCTGGGTAAATCAGTTGACCCGTCATTGGATCTTCAACTGCTCCCTCTTCATTTTCAATCACATACAACCCGACGGAATTATCGAAACCAGCATGACTCTTGATCTCGATAAAATTCGCGTCTACTGGACTGCTTTGTCCACGTAAATCAATGAGTTCTCGTTCTCCTTGTAATTGAGTTCCTAACGCAGGTAATTCATTCGTCGATTCAACCATTAGAGTCAGAGTATCGTTACCTTCTGCCATTGGGTTTTGCCAATTGAGAGTAAACTGATTGTTCTCTCCATTCAATACCTCAAAATAATCCGTATTGTTGGCATTAGCGCTGGGAAGACTAAACCAGACATTGCTTGGCGTTTGTCCTGAATCTAATGCGGCTTGGACATTATCCGTTGTGCTGTTTTGCACCAGATAAAATCCCAGATTGGGGTTTTGCTCACCGAAAACTTGCTCCACATCCAAAATCCGAGTCAGGTTATTGCCAGCAAAATTATTGGGCAAACTGGAGAACAGAACGTTTCCTTCATCCAAAGCAGCTTGCAGATAACCAGTTTCTCCGGGTTTAATCCCATTAATCTTCCCAGCCGCATTATCCACTTCAAAAATGCCAACTTCACTGACAAAGGATGAGTGATTACCCGTAAGCGTGAACAGGAGTTTATCGGCTGGAGAGTTACCTTTGAGGAACAACAGATCATTGTTGAAGTTGAGTTTCGGTTTGGCATTGCCATTATTCCTTGTTCCCCGATTGACCGTTAAGTCAAAGTCATCACTGATTTCCCCTCCATTACCATCATTAACGGTGAGAGTAATCGAGTTAGTGCCAATGGCTTTATTGCGGGGAGTACCACTAATTACACCCGTTTCCGGATTCAGGTTTAATCCTTTGGGTAAACCCGTAGCCGAGAAGGTGAGAGTGTCGCCATCGGCGTCAGTGAAATAGTTACTGATATCTAAACTGTAAACTTCTTTTGTCTTTGCCGTTTGGTTAGCAATGGGAGAGACTAATGTGGGGTCATTGTTCACCACAGGTGCAGGAGTGATATCTAACTCAAACCCATCGGTTTGTGTTCCGCCTTGTCCATCTGACGCTGTGACTAAGATATTTAGTTGAGTTTCATCACCTGTGTCCGGAGTACCGCTGAATGTTCCTGTTTGGGAGTCAAAACTTAACCAATCAGGTAGGGCATTTCCCTCTGCTAATGTGGCGCTGTAGGTTAAATTATCCCCATCCACATCAGTAAAGTTATTGGTGATATCTAGACTGAACGAGTCTTCTACCTCAACCGTTTGGTCAGCGATAGGCGAGACTAATGTGGGGTCATTGTTGACTACAGGTGCAGGAGTGATATCTAACTCGAACACATCAGTTTGTGTTCCGCCTTGTCCATCTGACGCTGCGACTAAGATATTTAGTTGAGTTTCATCACCTGTATCTGGCGTACCGCTGAATGTTCCTGTTTGGGAGTCAAAACTTAACCAATCAGGTAGGGCATTTCCCTCTGCTAATGTGGCGCTGTAGGTTAAATTATCCCCATCCACATCAGTAAAGTTATTGGTGATATCTAGACTGAACGAGTCTTCTACCTCAACCGTTTGGTCAGCGATAGGCGAGACTAATGTGGGGTCATTGTTCACCACAGGTGCAGGAGTGATATCTAACTCAAACCCATCGGTTTGTGTTCCCCCTTGTCCATCTGACGCTGTGACTAAGATATTTAGTTGAGTTTCATCACCTGTGTCCGGAGTACCGCTGAATGTTCCTGTTTGGGAGTCAAAACTTAACCAATCAGGTAGGGCATTTCCCTCTGCTAATGTGGCGCTGTAGGTTAAATTATCCCCATCCACATCAGTAAAGTTATTGGTGATATCTAGACTGAACGAGTCTTCTACCTCAACCGTTTGGTCAGCGATAGGCGAGACTAATGTGGGGTCATTGTTGACTACAGGTGCAGGAGTGATATCTAACTCGAACACATCAGTTTGTGTTCCGCCTTGTCCATCTGATGCTGTGACTAAGATATTCAGTTGAGTTTCATCACCTGTGTCCGGAGTACCGCTGAATGTTCCTGTTTGGGAGTCAAAACTTAACCAATCAGGTAGGGCATTTCCCTCTGCTAATGTGGCGCTGTAGGTTAAATTATCGCCATCAGCATCAGTAAAGTTATTGGTGATATCTAGACTGAACGAGTCTTCTACCTCAACGGTTTGGTCAGCAATGGGAGAAACTAATGTGGGGTCATTGTTCACCACAGGTGCAGGAGTGATATCTAACTCGAACCCATCAGTTTGTGTTCCGCCTTGTCCATCTGACGCTGTGACTAAGATATTTAGTTGAGTTTCATCACCTGTATCTGGCGTACCGCTGAATGTTCCTGTTTGGGAGTCAAAAATTAACCAATCAGGTAGGGCATTTCCCTCTGCTAATGTGGCGCTGTAGGTTAAATTATCGCCATCAGCATCAGTAAAGTTATTGGTGATATCCAAACTGAAGGAGTCTTCGGCTTCAACGGTTTGGTCAGCAATGGGAGAGACTAATGTGGGGTCATTGTTGACTACAGGTGCAGGAGTAATATCTAACTCGAACACATCAGTTTGTGTTCCGCCTTGTCCATCTGACGCTGTGACTAAGATATTTAGTTGAGTTTCATCACCTGTATCTGGCGTACCGCTGAATGTACCTGTCTGTGAGTCAAAATTTAACCAATCAGGTAGCGCCGTTCCATCTTCTAACGTGGCGCTGTAGGTTAAACTATCCCCATCTGCATCAGTAAAGTTATTGGTGATATCCAAACTAAAGGAGTCTTCGGCTTCAACGCTTTGGTCAGCGATGGGAGAAACTAAGGTGGGGTCATTATTTGTTATTTCACCGCCACCTGTTGAGCCGGAATCTTCAAAGAAAGCCCCTGCTGTTATATTTGGATTCCCGATAAGATGCGTCGGAACCGGACCCCCGTTATCCTGCAATGGACTCAATTGGGCATCGATTATTCTAATCTTGGCAGTCGCATTGTAATCGTTCCAGTTATTAGTGGCTTTCGGTGGATATTGGACATTCCCACCCTTGTCAGTTAATTCCTTATTCGTGTGTTGCTGAATCCCCCAATCATTTGTGCCATTATCGGCTGTATTCTCGTAAAAGATGGTATTCTTGACGCTGACATCGGCATTCTTGCTAGCCGATACTCCACCACCAACCCAGCTCGCGTTATTGTAAGCAATAGTCGAGTCAATAATTTCCGTGGGACTGTACAATGTCATTCCACCGCCGACACTTCCTGATGTATCGCCTGTGGTTTGATTACCCGAAAACGTGCTGTTAATTATTTTCGTTGGGGCATCATACGTCCATAAACCACCGCCCTGATTGGCTGCTGTATTATTGGCAAAAGTTGTGTCACGAACAACTAATCCTTTGTTGAGTCCATTGCTGAGTTGGACAACGGCACCTCCGTTCCCTTTATTTCCGCCATTGGGGAGTGCTAAAACTTCGTTATTTTCAAAGAGGCTGCCTTCAATAATTACATTATCCTGTGTCCCCGTGTAGAGATAAGCGGCACCGCCTTCCCCGCGACCTTTATTTCCTTCAAAGACACTATCAATAATCTGAATTGTGCCAGAGGTGGCATCACTTCCACTACTGGCGCGGTCAGTGTAAACGGCACCACCGTACCCTCTTAAGGATGGATTTTTGTTTCCGGTATCATAAAATGCAGCGGTAGTGTGGTTGTTGAGGAACGTGGAGTTTTCAATGGTTAATTTGCCTTGGAGACTATTAATTGCCCCGCCGTTAATCCCTTGGTTGTTGGTAAATTCACTATTAGTTACAGTGATTTCGCCGGGACTGACAAAGGCAATGGCACCAGCGCCGCGTTCATCATTTCCGGCAACGGCTTTATTATTATCAAAGGTGCTGGCGTTAACGATTAATTCGGTTTCCCAGGCGCTATAGATTGCGCCGCCACCATTATCCGCGACGTTGTTCTTAAACTGAACATTATCGACCGTTAATGCGCCTTGGTGGGTGATTTCAATTGCACCGCCGCGTTCATTGGTATACCCGTTGATCAGGTCAAGGTTTTTTAACGTCAGACTGGCGTTGAAATCTTGATTCGAGTTGACATAAAAAATGCGGGATTGTTTATTCCCGCTAATTTTCAGACCGGGAGCGTCCGCCCCATCAATGGTTATATTTTTTCCTGGACTAATTTCCAGTTGACCTGTTCTGAGTGTAAGAGTCTTTCCGGCAATGCTGGAACTGAATTTAATCGTATCTCCTGATTGCGCTAGGGCAAGTGCTTCTCTTAAGGAACCTGATCCATTGTCTTTTGTGTTGGTAACAATGATCTTTGGCATAATTAAATCTCCGAGACTATTTTGCGAAATTACAGTGTTTTGCTTTCCGTTTTCAGTCAGGTTGTCATGGGAGAGAGTCGTGTAGCGATAGTTGATTCCTTATTCTTTTCCAACCAAATGAGATAAACAAGTTTTGCTCCTGTTTCTAGGGTAACGCATGGAAATTACACCCTCTATATCTATAGATATAACAATAATTTAAAAATGACAGGTGGGATGGAGGGTAATTTACGAAAACTTCATAAAGACTTTTTATTTCTATGATGAAGACTTTATAAAGCTAAAGTAGAATAAAGCTTATCAGCGCTGCTTACAGCATATTTTATGGTTGATGAAGTACAGTCTATCCCAGCAAGATCCCCGACTTCTCCAAGAAGTCGGGGATCTGTGTACCTCACTTACTGAAGACAGGCAAGGGAAGGGGTGGAGAAGCGGCTCTATTTGTCTCGAAAAGTGCGATATTTATCCGAGAATAAGAACAAAGGCAGTAAATTAGCAGACTATCTGTCCGCAGACAAGGCATGACGTTAGCGAATGTACGAATTATCTTAGTCGAACCCGCAGGTGCTTTAAACGTAGGATCAGTTGCGCGGGTGATGAAAAATATGGGGTTGAACCAGTTATGGTTGGTCAATCCCCATTGTAATCCGAGAGCATCAGAAGCGCGGCAGATGGCGGTTCATGGTGTCGAGGTTTTAGAATCAGCCCAACAGGTGGCAACGTTACCGGAGGCGTTAGAGGGATGTCAACGTGCGATCGCAACGACTGCCCGTACTCGTCATTTGCCGACGACTCTGGAACCGCCACGCTTGGCATTACCCTGGTTATTGGCGGAGAATATCACCTCTGCCCTGATTTTTGGACCCGAAGATCGGGGGTTAAGTAATGATGAACTCAACTATGCCCAGCGATTTGTCTGTATCCCAGCTAATCCAGAGTATCCCTCGTTAAACTTAGCTCAGGCTGTAGCCGTTTGCTGTTATGAACTGTTTCAACTCACCTCCCTATCTTCCCAGACGCGCCATAGCACGTCTCTACAAGCTCCCCAGACGCACCATGGTACATCTCTACATACCACAGCTTCCTTAGATGCAATCGAGGCTTACTTCCAACACCTAGAAGCCGTATTATTAAAGATTGGCTACCTACATCCCCATACCGCGACATCCCGCATGGAAAAGTTCAGACGCTTGTATTACCGAGCTATGCTCACCCCAGAGGATGTCGCCATGCTGAGAGGTATTCTCCGTCAGACGGAATGGGCGGTACAATTTATGCCGAGGTCAGAACAGGAGGAGTCAGAATCCTAGAGCGTCGGTCAAGTATTATGACCGATGTCTTAGCTACTGTCTTAGACTATAGACTTTCCGTCGATAAATTGTGACAATAGCCAGGTTCACATCGTCAGGAAAGCATTGATGACGGCTTGAAGAGTAGAGATTTAGACGTTAGTTGTGTTTGGAGGTATGTTCAGTGGCAGTGTCTAGGGGCAATCCGTATAAACCCGATCGCAACGAGTCCAAACCCCGAGGAATCTATCGTTCTCGTCGGGCTTCTCGTCAACGCCGCCCTCGACAACCCTTGCCCTTAGAAGATGATCTTCATCCTCCCTCCTCTTCCCCCTCACCACGTCGTCTGCGTGCGGTTCAGCCTAATTCTGCAAATCCCAGTCGCCCCAAACCCATACCCCTAAACCCTACCACTCGGCGTTCCAGCGAACCCTCGATTTACCCCAATCTGAAGCTACCCAAACTGCGGACGATTAACGGGATACCCATCAGAGAAACGCCTCTGGGAAATCGTCAGATGCGTCGCCCTCCGGCTGCAACACCCCTATCCCAACCCTTGAACCCACGTCGAGACAATAGTCCCCGTCGGCAAACGCGGCGTTCAACTGTCTCAACTCAATCCGAGGCGAAACCGAAGCGTCAATCGTCTCGTTCTCAACCCACTCAGAGGGGGAAATCCCGGCGCAGTCGGCGTTCCCAAAAACGGGCGGGGATATGGATTCACGTTATCCGCCTATTAATTCTCGGCGTGGGCATTGGCGCGATCGCAGGGACTCTATTATCAGTATTAGATCCCACTAGCAAAATGTCGATGCGCTCCAGTGAAGCGGCGGAGGGGAACCTTCAAGAAAGCCCGACGAATCAAAGCATTACTCCAGCCCTCCCTCTGCGCCAAGAAATCTCCCCTCTCAAAGCCCAAGTCCAAACCTTAGTCGCCAAAAATCCGAAATTGCAACCAGGTGTTTTTGTGGTGGATTTGGATACCGGTGCCTACTTAGACTGGCAAAGTCACTCTATCTTCCCCGCCGCCAGCACGATTAAAGTCGCGATTCTGGTGGCATTTTTTCAAGAGGTTGATGCGGGCAAAATTCGCTTAGATGAACCCCTAACCATGGAACCGGAAATGATTGCCAAAGGTTCAGGGGACATGCAATATCAAAAACCTGGAACACAGTATAGTGCCTTGGAAGTGGCAACCAAGATGATCACGATTAGTGATAACACTGCCACGAATATGATTATTCATCGCCTCGGCGGTATCCAAGCTGTTAATCAACGGTTCATCTCCTGGGGATTAACCGCAACGGCAATCAATAACCCCTTACCGGATTTAGAAGGAACGAATACCACTAATGCCAGAGACATGGCAAACTTGCTGTATAAGGTGAATCAAGGGGAATTATTGAGTCTGCGATCGCGCGATCGTTTATTGGATATCATGCAGCGTACCGTGAATAATTCCCTAATTCCTCAAGGATTGGATTCAGGGGCGACGGTTGCCCATAAAACGGGGGATATTGGTTCAGTATTAGGAGATGTAGGTATTGTGGATATGCCTACAGGTAAACGTTATCTCATCGTCACCTTAGTAAAACGTCCCCACAATGATGCTAGCGCCTCGGAGTTAATTCGCAACCTTTCCCGCACGGTTTATGACTATTTCAATAAACCAACGGCGACACCAAGTCTCAACTCCATGCCCATTAGCACGCCTGCCATGATGGTGAGTGGATTACTTATTGGTTTACAGGGGACGATTTTGTAATTGTCTTATGTTTTATGTCCTTTGTCATTTTTGCCCGTGCCAAAGGTTTCAACGCAAGTTAGGAAATCTGTAGGGGCGGGTTTAGGAAATCTGTAGGGGCGGGTTTAGGAAATCAATTCAGCTAGTCACCACTAACGGAACAACAAAACCCGCCCTCCCTACCGATAAATGAACAACAAAACCCGCCCCTCCCACTGACTGGTATGCTAGTGGGTTGAGCGAAGTCGAAACCCACCCTACGGTCTATCAAAGATTTCGGCGATTCCCTAATGTTTATTTCAGTGCCATTATCCCGAAATCAGGTAGAGACGTTCAATGCTACCATCAAGCGTCATCTAATGCGGCAATACCGGGAAGTACCTTACCTTCAAGCAATTCCAGACTTGCCCCACCACCTGTGGAGATATGGCTCATTTGATCAGCCACACCAACTTTTTCCACAGCCGCAACCGAGTCACCACCGCCGATAATCGTGGTTGTGCCTTTCTTCGTCAGATCAGCTAGAGTCCGGGCGATCGCTTCGGTGCCAGCGGCAAACTTATCAAACTCAAATACCCCCATCGGACCATTCCAGATCACCGACTTACAGTCGCCTAATGCATCTTGGAAGAATTTCACGGAATCAGGACCAATATCTAGCCCCATCCATCCATCAGGAATCGATTCAACGCTTACGGTTTGAGAATTGGCGTCAGCGGCAAAGTTATCAGCAACTACGACATCTGTGGGTAAGAGTAAGTCAACCCCTTTTTCCTTTGCCTTCGCTTCCAAGGACTTTGCCAACTCCAGCTTATCCTCTTCCACCAGCGACTTACCGACACTCAAACCACGGGCTTTGTAGAAGGTGAAAATCATGCCACCGCCAATCAGCAGTTTATCCACCTTATCCAGTAAGGTTTCAATCACGCCAATCTTACTCGACACCTTAGATCCACCAATAATCGCCGCTAAGGGATTCTGGGGATTTTCAATCGCATTTTGCAGATACTGGAGTTCTTTCTCAATCAAATACCCAGCCACGGAGGGCTGTAGGTGATGAGTGACCCCTTCTGTCGAAGCATGGGCGCGGTGTGCCGTACCAAAGGCATCGTTGACGTAAACATCAGCTAGGGCGGCTAACTTTTTGGTAAACTCCGGATCATTCTTTTCTTCCCCTGGGTGGAAGCGGAGATTTTCTAGTAACGCCACTTGACCATTATCTAGGCTGTCAATCTGAGACTTAACCGCATCGCCAATACAGTCATCGCACTTGACCACCGTTTGACCCAGTAATTCAGACAGACGATTCGCTACGGGTGTTAGGCGGAGGCTGTCCTTCACTTGTCCCTTAGGACGCCCTAAGTGGCTACACATAACCACCTTGGCATTCTTTTTGATTAAATCCTGGATCGTCGGCAGAGCCGCCCGGATGCGGGTATCATCGGTAATCGTACCATTCTCATCTAGTGGCACATTCAGGTCGGCTCGCACCAATACCCGTTTTCCGGCTAAATCGGACTCATTTAAATTTGCTACAGTTTTTTTGGACACAGTAATACTCTCCTCTAATTGCCTGTATCTGATGCTTTGCGATCTGATCGCGTGCCAGTGGTTGTATGCTTAATGATTGCTGCCAGACTTGCATCTATAGAGCAATCAACTTAGTCATTAGGATCAAGAGTATGTATTCTCTTTTCCCGTCCACATTTTACCGGAGTCCGTGTCCTTCAAGGTGATTACAATGTTTAAGACTGTTTTATTTCCCCTTGACCAAAGCCGAGAAGCCCGTGAAGCAGCGGAAGTTGTCGCCAATATCGTCCAAAAGTATGAAAGTCATTTAGTCTTACTCTCGGTTGTCGAAAAACCCAACCCCGATGACCCATCGCCAAGTCCGGACATCATGTCTCCGGAGATGGTGGCTGAACTACTCAAAGGCGCTCAAGCCATGTTTAACCAGTATGGCATTAAGCCAGAAACCTTGAGTCGGGAAGGCACACCCCCATTTACTATCTGTGATGTCGCCGACGAAATTAATGCTGATCTAATTATTATGGGCTGTCGCGGATTGGGATTAACTGAGGATGGTGCTTCCGAAAGCGTGACCAATCGCGTGATTAATTTGTCACCCTGTCCCGTGCTAGTTGTACCGTAATACAAAGGTATAACGGATATCAGCCAACACTCTTGATCACCCTCAAGATACCGTGAGGTGGGCAATAGCACAGAATGATAGGATAAGCATTTCAACATTGATCACCCTTGCCCACCCTACATGACTTGTTCCCTATTGCCTATTGCCTATTGCCTATTACCTGACCAATGACCAATGACCAATAACCAATAACCAATGGCCATTCAATGGTATCCCGGACATATTGCTAAAGCCGAACGGCAACTCAAGGAACAGCTCAAACGAGTGGATGTGGTGCTGGAAGTCCGGGATGCGCGGATTCCTCTTACCACTCATCATCCGCAAACCGCTGAGTGGGTGGGGAATAAAAGCCGAATCTTGGTGATCAACCGCATGGATCTGATTACACCCAAGACGCAGCAGTTGTGGACATCCTGGTTTCAAGAGCAAGGGGAAACGCCTTACTGGACAAATGCCCAGCAGGGGAAAGGGATTCGAGAGGTAGCCCAAGCCGCCCAGCAAACCGGAGTACAGATGAATCAACGGCGTAAAAATCGCGGGATGCAGCCTCGTCCGGTTCGTGCGGTGGTGATTGGTTTTCCCAATGTAGGTAAATCAGCTCTGATTAATCGACTTTTGGGGCGGCGTGTGGTGGACAGCGCTCGTCGTCCCGGTGTCACCCGTCAACTGCGTTGGGTACGGATTAGCGATCAGATTGAACTGCTGGATGCGCCCGGTGTTATTCCCGCCAAGCTCCAAAATCAAGAGGATGCTCTAAAATTAGCCATCTGTGATGACATTGGTGAGGCGTCTTACGATAATCAGCGAGTGGCTTGTGGGTTTGTAGATTTGCTAAAACGATCGCCGGATCTGGCTACAGGCGATCGCACTTCCACGTCTTCCTTACACAATCGCTATGATGTCGATCCAACGGGGATCACGGGTGAATCCTACTTACAGGACTTGGCACAGACACGCTACCAAGGGGACGAGGAGCGTGCTGCCCGACAGTTATTGAATGATTTTCGCAAAGGACTACTGGGCGCGATCGCACTGGAATTGCCACCCTCGTAGAGACGCGCCATGGCGCGTCTCTACATTGCCATGGCGAGTCTGAAACATTAATGAATTTATGTTGTTTTACTAAGGGGGTGGGGGGTAATACCCCTCATCGACTAAACTACAATATAGTAATGCACCCTAGATAAGCGCCCAATGGGGGCGTTTTTCATGGTCGGTTGGCGAAGTTCAGCCAAAAATTGTGACGAATCATTACGCTAATCCACGTAAAGATTTAAGACATATTGCTGAGGCAACTTAATAGACGGAGGAAGGAAAATTGAACAAGAGCACCGAAACCCATTTTCAGGACTTACGCACAACCTCGTTTAGAGGGTTAACGATAAATCCTGCATACCAGCCAAACAGGATATCGGTAGCACAAAAGCGTAAGTCCTGTTTTTTGAGAACAGTACCGAAAGCATCTATCCTTACCAATCCTTTCAGGGTGTATTGTCTTAGCCAACTCGGAGATTGATTAACTCTGGTAATGGTGTAATACTGTAATACCACAGATGCCGAGAACGGCTATAGTGGAAGCAATGGGCAATCCTGGTTAGCTCGATAACTCCGAATCAAAATAAAAAGCGGTTTTGGGAATTCAAGGAGTTTAACCCACGACATTTGTACAATCAGCTAACGCGAAGATTTCTCAATTCACAGCAGAGATTCAGCGTCCCGCCCTTGTACAACGGTAAACTCAATAATTTAAATCGACTAAAAAATGGTCAGTAAAATAGCGACATTTAGACTTCCAGAACAACTAAGTCAGGAAATTCGGTCTCGGGCTGAAGCATCAGGTCGGGATCGGACGGCGGTCGTGATTGAGGCACTTAAGCAGGCATTTGGTTTCCCGCTTGAGGAATCGCATTCAACAACGATTGAAGAACTTCAGGAACAACTCAATAGATTAGACCAAAAATACAAGCAGTTAAAAGAACAGCTTAATCAACTCAGCCAAGACGCTCAGACAGCGAATCAACCCGATCAAGCGGTTCAGCAAGCCATCCCTGGCACGTTGATGACTGGAACGATTAATCATCATCAAATTGGGGATACAGATGAAGCCTGGAAAACTCCTAGCCAAGTAAGCCAACTCGACCTGAATTATCCGATCATTGCCCAGGAACAGGATGAGTCAGAACTGCGGGAACTGACGACGCGGATTCAGCAGCAAGCGCGAATCTTTGACCAAGTTCTCTCAGCGTCTCCTGATCCTATCTGTGTCTTGGATCGCATGGGACGATTTACCTACGTCAATCTGGCGATCGCGCAACTGTTTGGTTTATCCCAAGCCGAAATTTTGGGCAAAACGGTGCAGCAGTTAAACCTACCGCCCGAAGGAATCGAACTATTTAATAACCAACGGGAAGTCGTCTTTGCCACTCGACGCCCTTTGACCGATGAAATGAGTTACCCAACCCTGGGAGGTGTGCGTCATTACGAGTACATCCTCAGTCCGATTCTGGGTAACCACCATAGTGTGGAAGCGGTAATATGTACGGCTAGAGACATTACTGAACGCAAGCGCGTTGAAGAATCGCTGCGGGAATCGGAAGCGAATTACCGTCACTTATTTGAATATGCCAACGATTCCATTTTCATTATTGACCTATCCACCAGTCGCGTTTTAGATGCGAATCAGAATGCCTCTAGACGACTAGGATATACTCGCAAAGAACTGCTGAATCTGAAGACTCGCGATATAGATGTGCCGATTGGTGAGGATCGCCAACGCACCATCAGTCAACGGATGCAAGCAACGGGTAGTATTATCTTTGAACATGCACTGCGGCGTAAAGATGGTTCTCCGGTGCAGGTGGAAATTAGTTCGCGGGTGATTGAGTATCGCGATCGCTTAGTGTCGCTAAGTTTTGTCCGGGATATTACCAAACGCAAACAAGCTGAGGAACGGTTGCGGTTATTAGAGTCGGCGGTATTCAATGCTAATGACGCGATCGTGATTACTGAAGCCCACCCCATTGACAAACCCGGTCCTCGGATCGTGTATGTCAACCAAGGCTTTACTCGGATGACAGGGTACACCTCAGATGAAGTGATTGGCAAAACACCGCGCTTCTTACAAGGACCCAAAACCGATCGCGCTCAAGCCGATAAAATTCGCGATACCCTATGTCGCTGGGAACCCGTGCGGGCGGAGTTAATCAACTATCGCAAAGATGGTTCCGAGTTTTGGGTGGAACTGAATATTGTCCCCGTGGTTGATGAAAATGGGGACTATACCCACTGGATGGCGATCGAGCGAGATATTAGCCAACGCAAGCAGCTAGAAACCGCCTCAGCTAAACGGGATCAGGAACGAACCGCCCAACTGTCTCAAGCCAATACCTTACTACAAGAGCAATTGGTGAAACAGGAGCAAATGGTTGCCAATCTTCGCAGCCGTGAGGAACGCCAAGCGATCGCATTGAAAGCGGGTAATGTGGGAATTTGGGATTGGAATCTGGAGAATGATGAATTCTACCTGGCGTCCAATTTGAAAACCATGCTGCACTATGAGGATCAGGAGATTGCGAATAGTCAAGCGGCTTGGTTAGATCTGATTCATCCTGATGATCGCCAACAGGTTGAAAATGAAATCAATGCTCATTTAGAGGGGTCAACCACTCACTATGGCATGGAACACCGGATGGTGCAAAAAGATGGCACGATTCGCTGGTTTCTTTCCCGTGGTGTAGCGGTGCGAGATGATCAGGATCAGCCTTATCGTTTAATTGGTTGTAGCGTCGATATCACTGAATATAAACAGATAGAAGATTAACGCTTACCATTCTCCTGCCTCCTGAACAGAACCCCGATTTGAACGTAGGGACACGGCATTGCCGTGCCCTACATAAAAATGTCAGACTGAACCGAGAATCGTTAGAGGTTCAGGGACGTTAGAAACCGTTAATTTGATATAGTCTACTGATGTATCGTCTTGGACAATAACGTCTAAGAAACCCTTTTGATTGATTGTTGATTACTTATTATCTATAACCCAACCTACAACCTATTCCACAATTTTAGCTGTATCAACTTCAATTCGCTGTTCCCGACAAGTCCGCAGGTAGGTAGCATTTAAATCCACAGGTAAGCAAAGTTCGCCGCGCAACCACAACGGCATTACAGGCAAGGGACTTGCCACCGCTAAGGCTTCTTGCCAAATGTCTAAATTCGGCTGTCCCTGACGTTGCACAACTCGATAGGCGGCGGCGTACAGTTGTGTATTTAGAGGCATCATTCTAACTGCCAACTGACGTAATAATTCCTCATGTAAATTCGCATTTCGTCCTGTCACCACATCCACAATGACTAATCCTATTCCTTGCTGTAAGTAGGTTTGACACTTAGCGATAAAAGTATTACGATTCGCGGGTCTATCTTTATTGCCGGGACTCACTAACTCGATAGCTGCCATTAATGTTGGACCCGCTTCGCTATTGAAAATACTCACCTCCACCGCCTCGGTTGTCGGAGAAAATGGAGCAGTTTGCGTGGGTGGCGAAGGTATCCATTCCTGTTGCGAGGAGGTTGGGAGTTGAACGATATTCTTGGATACTCGACTGGTTAGTAATGATATCTCTTCAAATGCTGCCACATCAATTTCAATCCCAAATTGCACATTGGGTTCAGCAAAGTATCCTTCTGGCAATTGACGGTTTAAATCAGAAGCGATATACGTTGCCCACGCATTATGGAAAGCGTGCCAGTGACGACGAATACTCAACGGTGGATGAAAGTGATCCAGTAATCCCATAATTCCTAACTCCAATTATTTATAGTGATTAAATTTATCGGGATAGTCTTTCAGCTTTTGTTTTTATTATACTTTTGAATTGCGATGCGGGCGTTTATAGCGCTAAAGCGCAACTACAAACTAGCAAACTATGAGACAATTAACTTTATCGCGAACTACCATCAGGTCAACCCCATGTCTCCAATAACTGACTCCTGGCAAGAGGATTATATTATCACTAACGGTGTCAAACTACACTACGTCACCCAGGGAGAAGGTAAACTTATGCTGATGCTGCATGGTTTCCCTGAATTTTGGTACTCTTGGCGGCATCAAATCCCTGAATTTGCCAGCGATTATAAAGTTGTTGCCCTTGATCTGCGGGGTTACAATGACAGCGATAAGCCCAAAGATGTATCAGCTTATCAGATTACCGAGTTAGTTAACGATATTAAAGGAGTTATTCAAGGATTGGGCTATGAAAGCTGTATCTTAGTCGGACATGATTGGGGCGGTATGATTGCTTGGTATGTTGCCTATACTTATCCCCAACTGGTTGATAAGTTAATTGTCATGAATATTCCTCATCCCGCCAAATTTGCAGAGGCGTTACGCAGGAATCCGCAACAACTCCTGCGAAGTTGGTATATCTTTTTCTTTCAACTCCCTTTACTCCCAGAGTTACTGTTTCAGTGGGATGACTATCGACTGATTGCGTCGAGTTTTATCGATATGGCAATTGACAAAAGTGCCTTCTCAGAAGCAGACTTAAACGCCTATAAAGATGCGGCGGCAAAACGGGGGGCGATGACTGCCATGCTTAACTACTACCGCAATGTCTTCCAGGGGATATTTAAGCAGCATCGGTGGGATGTTCTACCCATTCCAACTCTACTGATTTGGGGAGAAAATGATACGGCTTTGGGCAAAGAATTGACCTATAATACAAATGATTATGTGCCAAATTTGCAAATCCGCTACATCCCGAATTGTAGTCATTGGGTACAGCAGGAACAGCCCCAGTTAGTGAATCAGTATATGCGAGAGTTTTTAGCAAAGGATGAGGGATGAGAGAGCAAGGGATGCGACTAAACCCACCCCGACGGAATCCCCGATAATTGAAAAAGGGCGGGTTTTGTTGAAATGGTATGGGTAACATCCTAATTATGTTCCTAAACCCGCCCCTACAATTACTCTTTAAGCTGTCATGCATTTAAATTGGGTATTAGTAGCGAGCAAGATGCAAAGCCTACGGCATGGCTTCGCTTAACGCACTACAAGGCTTTCGCCATTACTGATATTAAGGTTTAAATGCCGAACAACTTACAACCTTCAAGGACTATTTATTCCTCATGCCCTTGACCGTTGCGATAACCATAAAAGTCAATCCGATACTCAGTAATCTTAACGCCAGTTTGTTGCTCAATGTGTTGGATTAGTTCTTCTGGCAATTCTACATACACATCCATGATCTGATTCGTATCCACACAATTAACGTGACTGTGTGCATCGCTGATATTTCCGTAAAGTCGTCCATCGGATCGCTCCATACATTCAATAATCCCTTGAGACGATAGCGCCTCTAGATTTTGGTACACAGAAGTATGACCAATTTCTTTGCCTTGCTGATTTAGGCGATCATAAATTTCTCGTGCACAGAGATGCTCTCGATCTTGCCACAGTAATTCCAAAATTAAGCGGCGTTGACGCGACAAGCGCATTCCTAACGCTTGACATCGATTGAGAGCCTCTTCCAATGAGCGAATTGGTTTGACAACTGCCGCTTCTTTCTGCATAGTCGATACGTTGAATGGGGTGGTTAGCTGTATGGGGAGTAGTCTCAAGCTCTACCCTGAAGATGAGCCTGATCTTGATAGAGAGTTAATAATGCACTGATTAAACGCGCATAATATTTGCGGATATAATCTTTTTCGCCAAGCTTTGTCCAGGTTTGGGTCTGAATGACTGGGTATCTGGCACTGTAAGGCAAACTCATTACCACTTTACCTTAGATGGTTTGAGTCTGTCTACTGTGGACTGATATCCAGTCTGGTAGCATCGATTGTGTTAATTAAACTAAGGTAAGCTTGATCCGAGGTTAAGCCTGGGGACGGGTTAAGTGCCGTCACTACCAGGATGAAAGACCGAAGTAATCCAGGCAATGTACAGACGCTGTAACAGTGCGTTTCTACGTCCAAGTGTTGTGGAGCGGATAAAGATTAGTGGCAATCACAATTAAACTCAATTCCCATTCCATCAATGATTTAGACCTATCGCCCGTCCAGACTGTGATTGATAAGTGGTTGACCGAGGGGGCGATCGCAAACTATGAGCAGCAGTTACGCTTTGAGTTTAACTACCCTCGCGAACCCAATGATCCACGGGAATGGTCAGAAATTCCGGAGATCCGTCTGTGGTTTATCCGCTTAGATGTTCAGTATCCGTGGTTACCGTTTTTACTGGATTGGAAAGCTGGGGAACTCGCTCGCTACACGGCGATGCTCGTCCCCCATCAGTTTAATCGGACGGAAGGGATTCAATATAACCCAGAAGCCTTAGAAATTTTCATGATGCAAAAGGTTTTTGTGGTGAATAACTGGTTACAACAAATTGATTTACCCAACCAATCGCGCCTCAAATCCATGGCTCAAATGTTAGGGTATGAACTCGATGATACGTTGTTTCAGCTAATGTTCCCCCCAAAAAGAACTTGAGACATAAAGGGATGAGGACTTACGCACAGACGCTGTATACAGTAGGAACACGACAAGACTCGATCAGCATCTGTACGTCTGTCATAACGTTTGATGCAGGGTGTTTGACTGGCATGCTGGTGGGGAGCATCCCGTTTTGGAAAAAGCATGACCCTAAATGACGGCACTGTAGGGGTTTCAGCCCATTTAAAACAGCTAATGTGCCAAATTGGGATGCTACCTGCTGGTGGGCAATGCCCACCCTACGGTATATCATGGGTTTCGACAATCCAAAACGACTTAATCAGCCTAACCCCGCCAAACTTGTTTTAGTACATCATCAGGCTGAATATCGGCAATCCAACGAGTCGGTGATTGAATACCGATATAGCGTTCTGATGGGGGTAGGAGTTTGTCAGCCTCAGTCGGACCAAACAAGGCAATCGTATACGTTCCCACAGCAACAGCTAGATGCATCGACGCGCTATCTGTACATAACAGTAAATTCGCCCCCGCAATCATTGCCGCTAATTTACCACTATCGGGAGGTGAGGTCATCTGTAAATTAGGACAGACTTGGGTGAGAGCGGCAACTAACTCAGTATCCTCTGAACCATGCAGCATAACCAGAGTTAGGTCAGGCTGTTTTTGGTGGATGTCTTCAATCACTTTTTGCCATTTATGGGCGGGATAAACTTTATCAATGTCCTGTGACTGATCCAGGTGGTTAGAGCCGCCGTCGATCATAATGTAACCGCTTTCCGGGATACCGAGGCGGGCTTGTTCACCTTCTGCCCAATCCAGAGCGGATTTTGGCACACGAATGGCAAGTTCTGGACAGGGGGTATTCATCCCTAACCCGGTGAGCAGGTCATGATACATATACGCGGCATACTGCTCGGTTTTCAGCGGTACAGTATTGGTGAAAAACCACTTCCCCTGATTATTTTCGTAGCCCACACGGATGGGAATACCACTCATCCAGAGCAATAGTCCCACTGACCACCGACGCTCTAGGGCAATTGCCGCATCATATTCGCGATCGCGGATAATCCCCAATAGGTTACCAAAATCCGCTAAACCATTACGGTCTTTATAGTCAAAGGGTAATACTTCATCGACTGAACCGGAAACCCGATAGGCTCCCTTGGCGCGGGGTTCGACAATGACATCGATTTCGGCGTCGGGATAATTGGCTTTTAGGTCATCTAACGTCGGAAAGAGCAGCAGTTGATCGCTGATTCCTCCCGGAACAAGGGCTAATAGTCTCATCTGAATATAATTTAGAGCTTGTATATCAGCTCAATTTTAATGGACTGGTCGTTCCTAATTTCACGAAATTTTCCAGAAATTAGTTTGTCCGGATCACCGTGACAGGGTGAACTCCTACACCCCTGCTCCCATTGCTATTTAGCTGATGGAATTACTGTACGCATGATATTATACCTACTGGTTTACTGGGATGAACCAGTAGTAGCATATTAATTAGATTAGATCGGTCGGGACTAGAGATTTGGCATCATAAGGCGGAAGCTTGTGCATTTATTAATTCCAGCAGCGGGAATGGGACGACGAATGGGGAGCGATCGCAACAAGCTATTGCTCACTTTACTGGGTAAACCCTTGTTGGCATGGACGCTACTGGCGGCGGAAGCGGCGACGGAAGTTACCCAAATTGGCATTATTGGACAGCCTGGGGATCAAACGGATATTCAGGCAATTCTGGCGGATCTCGCCCTGACGAAAGCAGTACAACTGATTCCTGGGGGCGCAACTCGCCAAGAATCCGTGTATAACGGCTTGCAGGCTTTACCCTCAACGGCTGAACGGGTACTGATTCACGATGGTGCGAGATGTTTAGCCACATCCCAATTATTTGATCGCTGTGCAGAACACCTCAGAGATTGTCCGGGTTTGATTGCCGCGATCCCGGTTAAGGATACGATTAAAGTTGTCGATGAGTCGGATATTATCCAAGATACACCCGACAGGCGACGGTTGTGGGCAGCCCAGACGCCCCAAGGATTCGAGGTATCGCTGCTGAAGCAATGTCATGATCAAGGACGAAAATTGAATTGGGACGTTACCGATGATGCGGCATTATTTGAGCGCTGTGGGCTACCTGTACAGATTGTGGCAGGGGAAGAGACCAATCTCAAGGTAACCACACCCATGGATTTAGCGATCGCGGAGTTTATTCTGCGTCAGCGACTTGCAGCCAGTCATCATTCATAAGGATTGTTATTTGTCAAGGTTTAAAGACTATTTACAGAAGTTAATAGTGTGAGAATAATTTCCACAAACCTACTAAATTCAATTGTCGGAGCTGGTTTAACCAATAACCGTTTATCAATTTTATTTTGTCACCAAGGATGAACTGAGATGAAACTTCCCACTTTTCTGATTATCGGTGTTCAAAAAGCAGGGACAACCTCGATTTATAACTATTTGAAACAACATCCACAAATTTACATGAGTCCCGTTAAAGAAACAAACTTTTTAGAAAAGAACTGGGAAGAACTTGAAACTAAACGAAAAGCCAAGATTGACACCTTTGAAAAATATTGTCAACTTTTTGAAGGGGTAACAGATGAAATTGCGATTGGGGAAGCCTCTCCTAATTATCTGTTTCATTATGAATCATCCTCAGAGCGGATCAAGCGTTATGTTCCTAATGCCAAGTTGATAGCCGTCTTACGAAATCCAGTTGACCGAGCCTATTCGGATTACTTAATGCATATCCGAGATGCCATTGACAAAGGAAGGCGAAACAGCTTGTCTGACCAAATAAAATACCGGGCTGATAAATCTTTTATTTTGCTCAAGGGATTCTATTGTCAGCATTTGCAGCATTTTTATAAAGAATTTGACCGAGAGCAACTCCAAGTTTATTTGTATGATGACTTGTCTAAAGACCCGGTTCAATTCATGAGAACCATGTATCAGTTTGTTGGCGTCGATGATACCTTTTCGCCGGATGTCTCCAAAAAAGCTCAAGTTGCTCAAGTTCCCAAAAATACGGCAGTGAATCAGATGTTACGCCAAGAAAATCCATTGAGAACGATAGTCAGGGCTGGACTCCGAGTAATTTTACCCCTGGAAATGAGGCAAACGATTCGTTCTCGCCTGATTCAAATGAACTCTCAAGATAAGAAAGCGGCTCCACTTTCGCCAGAGGAGCGCCAACAACTGATCGAACTCTATCGAGAGGATATTCTCAAGTTACAAGATTTAATTCAACGAGACCTTTCGTCTTGGTTAAAGTAGTCATTGGTCATTGGTCATACTCGCGCTCAACGAGCAAGCAAGCTACGTCTTATGGTCGGGGCGGGTTTTGCAGCCAAGCTAGGGATAACAATCAATATTAGTCCCTAAACCCGCCCCTACAGATGCTTCTGTCATCACCTCTGGAAGATGACTCCCCCAGCTTCCAGACGTGCCATGGCACGTCTCTACATTGCTTCCAGACGTGCCATGGCACGTCTCTACATTGCTCTCCCCCCAACACTTATTCAGCAACCCCTCGATTAAGCAGATAGTGCCATCTCTTGTTCAGTTTGAATCGGTAGCGTAATTGCAAATTCGGTTCCTTTCTCAGGTTCAGAGGTAACTTCAATTTTACCCTGGTGTTTTTTCACAATCTGGTAACAAATGGCTAATCCCATCCCTGTGCCTTTACCCACAGCCTTAGTGGTGAAAAAGGGATCGAATATCCGGTCTTTAATTTCCCCTGGAATCGCTGCACCGTTGTTCCAAACTGACACGCGAATCCAACGATTATCGATGGTTTCACTACGAATGACGATTGTCGGTATAGCTTTACCCTGAACCTCTTCTAAGGCGTCAATGGCATTGCTGATAATGTTGATAAACGCCTGATTGAGTTGAGCCGGATAACAATCAATTCGCGGTAATTGACTGTATTTTTTAACCAGGTTAATGTTTGGCTGAATGCGATGACCCACAAGCAAGAGAGTATTCTCTAATCCTTCATGGATATCTGCCCGTTTCAACTGCGCTTCATCCAGACGACAGAAGTTCCGCAATGATAAGACAACTTCCTGGATTCGTTCAGCCCCACTTTTTAAGGACGACAGCATTTTGGGCATATCGGCGATGAGGAAATCTAAATCCATCGCTTCGCTTTGTTCTTGAATTGCGGCGTTAGGCTGAGGATATTCTTGCCGATACAGTTCTAGCAAGATCAGTAAGTCGTTAATCGATCGCTTAGCATAATCTAGATTACCGTAAATAAAGTTAATTGGATTATTAATTTCATGGGCAATCCCCGCTACCATCTGTCCTAAACTGGACATTTTTTCCCGTTGAATCAGTTGGGCTTGGGTTTGTTGGAGTTCTCGCAGCGCTTGCGTCAATTCTTGCGTTCGTTCATCGACGCGCTGTTCTAAGGTTTGACGCGCTTGTGTCAATTCTTGGGTTGAGTCGTCTACCCACTGAACAAGCTGATTGAGAGATGTGGCTAATGAACCGACTTCATCGTTGGTGGTGACGGGAGTGCGAATCTCCAGATTGGATTCTTTGACGATCGCACTAGCAACGTGAGTTACTGTTTCGATAGGATGCGCGATCGCACGGCTGGTAATCGTGGCTAAAAGTACCGCGATACCTACCGATAGCAGTAAACTACTGACGATGATTCGCAGGCGTAAGGCTTCTGCTTGTGCTAGTTGTTGATGTACCTGAGACTGTTGCGCTTCAGCGTTAGTTTTGGCATCCTCTACATGGTGGGATAGATGATTGAATTGAGCCATCACTTGGCTGGTAGAAGGGTGATGCAGTGCTTTTAAGAGTTCTTGTTGTATCGCAGTAACCTCCTCTGGCTTCAGGTTCTCCGATTCACTGATTTGCCAGAGTGATTCCATCACTTGATTGTAGGCGTCTATATTCGCTTCATACTCCTGAAGCAGATGATGTAATTCAGCCGTGTTAATGTCCAAGTCATCGGGATACTCTTGGATGAACGTATCTAACTCAGAGAGTAGGCGTTTCATCCGATCCACATCGGCTAAATACTGATTCTTTTGGGCGTCAATCTGGTTAGAGTTCACCGAGGCTGTAAGTAATTCTTGCGGATGCGATCGCACAGCCAAGGTGACATTTTCCAAGTTGCTGAGGAGATGGTGCTGCTGATCGGCAACTCGTTCTTGTTGTTGGGCTTGTTCTTGGTAATAATTACCGAGAATTAATCCTCCGGTTGTTCCCAGAATGGATAAGCCGATCGCCAAGGCGTAGCCGTAACTAATTTTCTGAGATATGCTGAGGTTGCGAATCCCTTCTTTGATCCAGGTGAAAGGGAAAATCTCGGATAAATTCTTATTCAAGTTTAATGGGTTTTGCTGACCCATTAAGGTATTTTGGGGGGAGACTGGGGGATAGCGGGAATTGGAAAAAAGCATAAGATAAGCCAAAAAGTGAGATAGATCGTAAGGTTTCCAGGGGAAGTGATGCATGATTTGCGAGAAACGATTGCATTAGCTAATCGGTATCATTGTTGACAAAAATACTTGAAGCTTGCGACAATTAGTAGATAGAAATTTAATTTTGCCTGTTTCATCGAGATACATTACCTTTTTACACGCTCTATCTATTAATTGTAGGAATAAAATGATAAAGTTTTTAACAAGTTTTCATTTAGAATTGACTAAACAAATAAAGTTCTAGTAAAGATTGAAGGGAAAAAGCAGGAAAAAAGAATTCCGTTCAAGGGCTATCAATGAATGAAGTTGGCTGACCGTATGGATTAGAGGGACAATGACAGCGTGGCAGAGTCCTACCCAACTTATAAAGTAATGTGAAGATATTTAATAAAAGTCATCAATGGGTTAAAAAATATTAAAAACGTCCGGATCAGATTGGAAATAAGCCCAGATATTTGTTCATTCAAGACTGTAGGGTGGGCAATGTCCACCTTGCCACTATCAATAGAGTTTGCATCCTCAAATTGCGTAAGTTCTATTTTTTTGATGTGCAAGGAAGGAAGCACATTAGTTTTGTGATTTGGATCATCCCAATTCGCCAAAATGATCGTTGTTTCCCCCTCATCCCCTAACCCCTTCTCCCACCGGGGGAGAAGGGGAACAAATGTTTACTGTTCTCCTCTTGCTCCCCTCTCCCAAGCTTGGGAGAGGGGCTGGGGGTGAGGGCTATAGCGTCACCTACAGATGGTGGTGCAACGGTAAAGCCAGCTTGTGCGATCGCGTAAGACCCAAACGCCATATATCATGATTTGGCATATTTTGTCAATTTAGTCACAAAAATTAACATAGTCACCCTCTACATTAGAAATAGAGATAAAAAAGAGGGATAGTGATCATGGGCTTAATCAACAACATCGAAGTTCGTCCCTTGGAATCAGTTAAAGGCGGAACAGTCGATTTTTACACCCCCCAATCGAGTCACGAAACCATGCTGGTGCAGATTCCACCTGCTACCGTGGAAGATCTATTTGTTCACCGATTTCAAACTGATCAACTTTTAGTTGTGCGGGGAAGTTTTGTGCTTGTAGTGCTAAGAAATCGCCAGTTGGCACTAAATTATATTAAACCATCGCAGGTGTTTTCTGACTCCGAAACTGCGTAACTTTCATCCGCATTGTTGACGGAGGAGCAACAGTTAAACCTCGACGAGTTGGCTTAATCGGACGCTGATCTGCCAAGGTTAGTTCACAGCGCGATATAATCTTTGCTAACACCAATTTCATTTCAAATAGAGCAAGTGCTGACCCAATACAGCGACGAGTTCCTCCACCAAAGGGTAAATACTCGTACTGAGAATATTGCCGTTCCAAAAAACGTTCCGGTTTAAACCGTTTCGGTTCTGGATAAATATCTTCCCGTTGATGAGTCAAATAAATCGAAGGGAGGAGTGTTGTCCCTGGAGCAAAGGTTTGACCCATAATTTCGATGGGAGATTTAACAATTCGGGGAAAAGGATTTAAAACTATCGGGTAAATCCGTAGAGTTTCCTGGCACACGGCTGTAAGATAAGGCAGACGAGCAATGGTGCTGGAGTCAGCATCAGCAGGTAAAGTTGCCAGTTCACTTAATAGTTTTTCCCGAACGTCTGGGAGATAATCAATCCAGTACAATGCCCAAGCTAATGCTGAAGCCGTTGTTTCATGACCTGCAAATAATAGCGACAGCAACTCATCCCGTAATTCCTCATCACTCATGGATTGACCTGCTTCATCTCGCGCACTCAACAGTAAACTGAGGATATCTTCACCACCCTGATCGGCTGTTTCCCGACGTTCTCGAATCTCTGTATACAAAAGCTGGTCAATTTGCCGTCGTTGACGAATAAAACATCCCCAGGGACTCCACGCTCCTAAATCCCATTGTAGTGACGGAAAAAATAGGAATAGGGCAGTCCAAGGAGAGGAAATAGAATCAAGCATCGAACTGAAAAGTTGCCGGAGTTTCTGATAACGTTCTCCCTGATGTAAACCAAAAACTGCACTGAGAATTACTCGTAGGGTAATTTCTTGGGTAGCCGAACGGACATAAAAAGGTTTACCAATTTGCCACTGACTGATGACTTGTTCAGTAATGGTATTAATTATCTCACTATAAGTACGCATGCGATCGCCGTGAAAGGGAGGCATAAGTAAGCGACGCTGACGCTGATGGCGACCACCATCTAGTAAAAATAGTGAGTTTTCGCCCACTATGGGCAGTAATATTCCATTCCCACTCGCCGATTCTAAATGGGTTGAATCAGCCGTGAAAATTTGTTGAATTGCCTGGGGATGGGTGAAATACACAACAGGGGGTGATGCATTTTTCCAGATGAAAAAGGTATCACCATAGCGTTGGGTGTACTCCTCCAGAACATCGAAGGGGCGGAAAATCCAACGAATTGTCCGTAGTGTTTGGATTATCAGAGATCCGCCAGGACCATCCAGTTGTGTCATCGTCGCTTTCTCCGGGTTGTATTAGTTGAATGATAGTCGGTTTTATCCCAGGATCTAAACCATCGCTGGGGCTTTCTGTTGCCGACGCTGCTTGGGAACCATTCGCAGGTTACCAGGAGGCGCAATTGTTAAACCGCGACGCATCGGCTTCACCGGACGATTATCAGTTAATGCCAGTTCAAACTGTGACAAAATAGTCGCCAGCACCAGCTTCATTTCCAACAATGCCAACGCTGAACCAATACAGCGACGGTTCCCGCCACCAAAGGGTAAATATTCGTAAGGGGAATATTGCCGTTCTAGAAAACGTTCCGGTTTAAATTGCTTGGGTTGGGGATAGATATCGTCCCGATGATGAACTAAATAAATAGAAGGCATCAACGCTGTACCTGCTTCAAACTGATATCCCATGATTTCTATGGGTGATTTGGGAATCCGAATGAAGGTACTCGGAGCAATGGGATAAATTCTCAGGGTTTCTTGACAGACGGCTGTCAGATAGGGAAGCCGAGAAATTGCCATCGGATCGCCCTCTGCATCCAAGGTTTCTAATTCCTCAAGCAGCTTCTGACGCACGTCTGGTAGATAATGAATCCAATACAATGCCCAAACCAATGCAGACGCCGTAGTTTCATGACCAGCGATTAAAAGTGTCATTAACTGATCATGTAATTCCTCATCCGTCATCGGATCACCTGCTTCATCTCGCGCCGATAGGAGTAATGTTAGAATATCGGTTCGTGACTCATCCCCTTGCTCGCGACGTTCGCGAATTTCATCAAAAATCAACTGTTTGATTTGCTGCTTTAACTGCAAAAAACGCCCCCATGGACTCCACGCACCCCAATCCTGTCGCAGCCAAGGGAAAAAGAGCAGAGTGGAACTAAGAGGAGAGTCAAAGGCTGCCAAGAGGGTACTCAACAGGTGTCTCAGTTGGGTGTAACGTTCTCCCTGATTCAAGCCAAATACGGCTTGTAATATCACCCGCAGGGTAATCTCTTGGGTATAGGTACGGATGAGCAACGGTTGACCCACTGTCCATTCTGCTGTTACCGTTTCCGTAATATCACAAATAAGCTGACCATACTCTCGCAAGCGATCGCCATGAAAGGGAGGCATCAGCAGACGGCGTTGGCGCTGATGGGGTTCACCATCTAACATCAGCAGTGAGTTATCCCCGACTAAATAGCGTAACACCCCATTTCCTCGACCCGATTCAAATAACTCTGGATCAGCCGTAAAGATTTCTTTAATCGCCTGGGGATTGCTGACATAGACAAAGGGAGGAGCGTTATCCCCGCCAATTTTGATCATATCTCCATACCGTTGAGCATAATTCTCTAGGTAGTCCAAGGGGCGAAAAATCAGCTTGATGATCCGGAAAATTCTCAGAAATCGGGGTGTGCGCGGACCGGTTAGTGGTTTCATAGAGTCTTGCTGTTAGCGGCTACTCTTTTTATCTTGCCTAATTTTTCCCGATACGTTGCTCTAAGATTATCAGACGAGCCGTGGGTTTAAACCCACGGCTAAAAGCTCAAGTCAGCTAAAGCTGACTGGATAAGACATAATATTAGTCCATTTTAATGGACTTAAGCTTTTAGCCAAGAACTTGAGTTCTTGGCAGATGCTTATTGTTCATTTTAACGTTTTTGGTAAAGGCGATCGCGTCCCGATTTCATACCCTTGCTTTTTAATCAAACGTTCCAACTCTTCCACCCGTTTTTTGGGTGCGGGATGGGTTGACAGGAAGGCAAAATTTGCTCCGGGTTTCTCACTCATTCGTTCAAAAAAGTCCGTAGCCCCGGCGACATGACCATAAGTGTCATATAATAACATTAAGCCAAAGGCATCCGCTTCCTGTTCCTGAGACTGAGAATACTGCGATCGCGCGATTGCCTCCACCGCCCCCGAAGCCGCTGATTGTAAGGCTCCTGCATCTCCGAGGAAATAGGCTAAGGCTACCCTTACCACCAAAACTCGTCCCAAACCCCGAAGGTGATCCCGGTGAGCAAAATGACCCAATTCATGGGCTAAAACCATCATCAATTCATTCTCAGACTCCGCCTGTTCCAGTAAACCCTGATAAATAACAATAGCATCTCCCGGTAACGCGATCGCATTCACCGTAGACTCTGGCAAATACAGCACCTGATAATCCCGCCCTTTTTGCTGTTCGGCGGGAAGTTTCTGTTCCAAACGATCTAATAATTGGTTCAAAGTATCTTGAGTTGGGGACGGTTTAGCTTGTTTCTCATAAACTGGCACAATTACCGCCCCCAATTTTTGTTCCACACTCAGCGGAATCATCCCAATTAAACCATTCACCAGCAGATTCAACAGCCAGAGAACAGCCACAATAAAACCGATAAATAGCCCCAATAAAATTAGGAGTTGGCGATTACTCGGCGGTGGATTCCGATTCGTTGGAGCATTAGACATAGAAAATTCGTTCGTAGTAAGCGCTTTAGCGCTCCGTTCCGTAGTAAGCGCTTTAGCGCTCTAATTAATAACCATCTTGCTCAAAATCATCCCAATCCTTACCGTAGTCACGCACTGGATATTCAATCCACGCATCTCTCAACCACTGGCGTCCGAAATTTGCCAGATACCAATGAACGCTACTTCCACACCAATCATAAGGAGAGTGGCTCCAGCCATGTTTAACTGGATTGTAATGGATATAGTTTAAAGTAGCAAAATAATGTCGTTCTGAGCGAATAGCGCGATCGCTATAACGATACCAAACCTTACGACGGGTGACATTATCATCCCGATTCCATTGATAAGATGTACGACCATGTACTAAGCGAAACAGGCGACTCAACTCATCAAAATTAGTCAGATGTACCAAGAGATGATAGTGATTTGGCAGAACCACCCAGGCGCGGATTTCCATACCAGCAGTTACGAACACATCAAATAGCAAATTGAGTAACTCTTGGCGGCGACATTCATCCTTAACATGGCACTTGTGTTCATAACAAGCTGCTGTTAAGAGATAAAATTCCTTGTCAGTCACAACATGGGGCGGCGCGTGAGGTGGATAACCACGAGATAAACGTTGCTGAACTAATTCAGCTCGTTGTGTGGGAGTTAGTCGGCGATATTCATACATAATATTCTGACTCGTATGTATGTATGTAGTCGGCACTTTAGTGCCTCAAAGCGCTAAAGCGCTTACTACATACTATTTTTGTACCTATGTATGTATGTAGTCGGCACTTTAGTGCCTCAAAGCGCTAAAGCGCTCACTACAAGCTATTTGTACCTATGTACGTATGTAGTCGGCACTTTAGTGCCTCAAAGCGCTAAAGCGCTTACTACAAGCTATTTGTACCTATGTAATGTATGTAGTCGGCACTTTAGTGCCTCAAAGCGCTGAAGCGCTTACTACATACTATTTGTACCTATGTATGTACGTAGTCGGCACTTTAGTGCCTCAAAGCGCTAAAGCGCTCACTACATACTATTTGTACCTATGTACGTATGTAGTCGGCACTTTAGTGCCTCAAAGCGCTGAAGCGCTTACTACATACTATTTTTGTACCTATGTATGTACGTAGTCGGCACTTTAGTGCCTCAAAGCGCTGAAGCGCTTACTACATACTATTTGTACCTATGTATGTACGTAGTCGGCACTTTAGTGCCTCAAAGCGCTGAAGCGCTTACTACATACTATTTTTGTACCTATGTATGTACGTAGTCGGCACTTTAGTGCCTCAAAGCGCTAAAGCGCTCACTACAAGCTATTTGTACCTATGTAATGTATGTAGTCGGCACTTTAGTGCCTCAAAGCGCTGAAGCGCTTACTACATACTATTTGTACCTATGTATGTACGTAGTCGGCACTTTAGTGCCTCAAAGCGCTAAAGCGCTCACTACAAGCTATTTTTACCTATGTAATGTATGTAGTCGGCACTTTAGTGCCTCAAAGCGCTGAAGCGCTTACTACATACTATTTTTGTACCTATGTATGTATGTAGTCGGCACTTTAGTGCCTCAAAGCGCTAAAGCGCTTACTACATACTATTTGTACCTATGTATGTACGTAGTCGGCACTTTAGTGCCTCAAAGCGCTTTAGCGCTTACTACAAGCTATTTGTACCTATGTACGTATGTAGTCGGCACTTTAGTGCCTCAAAGCGCTAAAGCGCTTACTACATACTATTTTTGTACCTATGTATGTACGTAGTCGGCACTTTAGTGCCTAGAAGCGCTAAAGCGCTTACTACTAACTAATTATTACTCTTCGTCGGGCGGAAGGGATTTAAGAAATTAATCAAACTATACAGTTCTCTTGACTGCACCCATAACCGCCCTTCTCCATTAAACCGACAAACCAATCCTTCACCCCCCAAAATCCCTGTTCTTAATCCACGAAACGATAAACCGCCCAGCATTTCTACGTTATAATTCAACGTATCTTCAAATGCCACAATATAACTGGTATCCACCACATAATCCCCAGCTACAGGAATTTCCACAATCGCCCCATAAGAACTAAACCAAATATCCCCGACTCCCGTTGCCCGAATTAAAAATAAGGACTCACCACTAAAGAAGCCTTTAAACCCCTGAAACTTGGTATCTATTTCTACCGTGGGACTGGCGGCGACAAATCCAGAGGATTGAATCATTAAGGCATTCTCTTGCAAGTAATAATGACAAATATCTCCCGGTACTCCAGGGGAAACATACAACTCTCCTGATTTTCCTTCAGCGGTAAACTCACTAATAAAAAAGGACTCACCACTCACCATTCGCCCAAGTCCTTTCATCAAGCCACCCTTAGCCCTGGACTTCATTTTAATACAAGTATCCATTGCCGCCATAGCACCGGATTCAACTAAAACCGTTTCATTGGTTTTCAAGTTAATCACCAAAGAAGCATAAGATGGTGAATGCTCTATTTTATAAGAAATTCGCTGACTCATGATGATTTATCCTTTATTTAGTTTTCCCACCATTTACGTCCACTTGCTATGAAGGGACGAAACTCAACCTAAACCCACTCATTGTGGCGGTAGTTTAGAACCAACCTGAGAACCAAAAGCACCAGGATTGTGAGTTTGGCAATAGACGTTTCCTTGTCCTTTAAATCGACAAACCAGTCCTTCTCCACCCAAAAAGGCACTCAGCCAACTCGATCCGGCTTTGGTAATATCAAAATTCAGACTTTTTTCAAAGGCGACAATATGACCTGTATCGACAACATATTCCCCATTGACAGGTACTTTATAAATTCCGCCAAATGAGGTTAACAAAACAACCCCATAGCCGCTAAGACTCAACCAAAAAATCGATTCACCTGAAAACAGAGATTTAAACCCTTGAAAGCCGAGATCAATATCAACCCCTGACTCGCTAGCCAAATACGATGTCGCCTGAACGACTAACTCTTTACCCTTCATCTCATAGACGAGAAGATCACCCATGAGTTTGGGTGCGAGAAAGACTTCTCCCCCTGCAATTGGTGAACGGAACACACTTAAAAATAGCGATTCCCCCGCCACCATGCGTTTGAGTCCGCCCAAAATACCGCCACCCTTCCCCTTGCGTAATGTGGTACTGGCATTAATGGAACCATTCATGGCAATCATACAGCCAGCTTGCGCCACTAACTCTTCATTAGCCTCCAGAACAACACGCGCGATCGCACTATCGGGTTGATGCAACAGTTCAATATTCATTATTCGTCATTTGTTTATGTCATTTGTCATTCGTAAAGCCTTGATACTTGTTTGCAAAACTTAGTACCGTGCTGTTTTCTTTTGTTCGACTACTGATTAACGCAATTTTGGTTGTAAATAGCTGACTAAACCACTAATACTGCGAGACTGGAGATAAATTTCTCCTGTCCCCGTAAGTCGATTAATGAAGCCTTCACCAGAAGTCATTGAACCCAATAAACCCCCGGCTAAACCAACATTCATCTTAATTGTTGGTTCATAGGCGACTAAATGACCCGTATCGACAACAAAGTCACCATTAACCCGCTTTTTCGTCAATCCACCATAGGCACCAAAGAATACCTTACCCTGACCCTTAACTTGAAGTTTGAACAATCCTTCTCCAGAAAACCAACTCTTCAAACCCGCCCACCGCACCCCCAGTTTGACGCCAGAGGTATGGCAAATATAAGCACCGGGTTGAAAGCAAAGGGAATTTCCGCGCAAATCCACACCAACAATGTCGCCAATGGTGGACTGAGTAAGAACTAAAGTTAAGGGTTGTTGCGTTTGATTATGAAATGTATTAACAAATAATGATTCTCCGCCAAAGAACTTTTTGAGTAAGCCTGGGATAAAGCCACCCGAAAACTCCGTCTTCACGGTGAGTTTACCATCCATACTCGTCATCGCACCTGCTTCTGCCGTGATTCTGTCACCGGGATTGAGTGTCAGGAAAATAGCGGCAAAGGCGGGCTTGTAGCGAATTTCATACTCCACTGCCAAATCTCCTACAACGTAGAGATATTATTTAGTTTGACAGGTATGGTACCAATGTCCAGTTTTCTTAAAAAAAATAAACCCTGGTTAAAAAAATATAATCAGACAGAGGGCAGAAGATGCCACAGAAAAAGTACCCAAGGGAGAAGGGGGGTTACTTAAGCGAACTTGGTATCCTCCCTGACGAAGACGGAGGGTGTCCGTTAACCGTTTGACCAAAAGGTGATTGGGGAAACGCTACTGACAGGCGTATAAATTAACGAGACTGGCGTTTGCACGGGTGTGGGTTCTTGAGGGATGGCTGTCGGTTTGAACAAGAACCAAGCCGCAATTAAACCTAACACACCAACGACGGCGATGATTGCGCCGATTAAAATCATGGGTGACTTCTGGCGTTTTGATCCAGGAATTTGACGCTGTAATCCCAGTAAATCCAGCCATTCCTGTATGGTTTGGGGGCGTTCATCAACCTGTAACGCCATCCCAATCAGAATCACTTCATTCGTGCGATCGCTAATTTGTTCGTTAATCTGTTTTGGTGGAATTAATCGCGCTTTCGACATACAGCGATCCATTGCCTTGGGCGGAATTTCTCCCGTGACTAAAAAGTATAGCGTTGCCGCTAATGAATAAACATCCGTATAAGCTCCTAGGGGAGTGTCCACATTATAAAGCTCTAAGGCATCAAATCCATCGGCTGTATGAGTATCAACCGTTGTTGATGCATCATTACATTCTCGCGCTAAGCCAAAATCAATTAACACGGCTTCTTGTTTATCGGTGCGTAATCGAATATTACTGGGTTTGACATCTCGATGAATTAACCCCGCCTCGTGAATCACTTTCAAGGCTTCGCCAATTTGTTGGATATAAAGCAGCGCTTCTGATTCTGGTAAACCCTTTTGGGCGTGGCTGGCTAAATCGACACCATCCAGATACTCCATGACAATGCCAACCTGATGTCCTTCAACCAATGGTTCTTTAACTTGCACCAGATGAGGATGTCGGCATTTTACCAGCTTTACCGCTTCGCACAAAAACGTTTCCTGAATCTGATCGACTTCCGGTTGGCTGAAGTCGTGGATTAGCTGATCACTCAGGGTTTTGACCACCCATTGATGTTTTTTGCGATCGCTCGCCAGATAGGTAACGCTAAATTGTCCGCGTTTTAATTCTTTTTCCAGAATATAATTGTTGCCATGCAACTTCTGTCCAGAAGACCAAGTCATTGCTCAAAGTTAATGATACATATCATCGATTTTGGCATAGTCTGAAGAGAATGTGCTATCCGCTAAATTTTACAATAACTGAGGTTATCGACGGGCGGCGATATGACTCATTAATTTATTAATCGGAGAATAATCACCCTATTTGGGTTTGAGATGGGTAGCGCGATCGCCCTTTTCCAAATCGTCCTAGTTTGACAGACTCACCCTCGCTTATTTAACCACATATAAACGTAATTTTTTTCGGGCTTCGACATCAAATTTTAATCCCAATTCCATGCCACGGCTTGTCTGTACTGACTCCTGATCAGCATCATCAACCTGAATACCTTTAATCGTTGCCAATTGACAGTAGGCTTCGCCCATCAGAAAAACACTTGTTCCAACTGATAAAGTTCTTGATTTTTCTATACTTTTCCACCCAAGTCCAAGCGTTTCCAATACCAGCATCAGCAAACATTTTTTCTAATGCTTCTCTGCGTAGGTTCTGCTCATGCAATAGAAAGGCATCTGGCAGTAGTTCATACTTTGTTCCAGTACCACTAGCTCCATAAAATAATCCTCTAATAACTTCTTCAATAGAAAGATGTCCAAATCGATTTTTTGTTAGATCCAACAGTAACCGAGCTACACCTATTCGATATGTATTACAAATTCTCTCTTCCAAATCTGCATAAACTGGAAATAAATCTGGAAGAACTTGTATCCATTCTCGAATTAAGTTTTCAAGAAAACGTTCATAAATAGCGTATAACCGTGTTACTACAGCGCAATGATCGTAAATTCGCCAATCCCTTGGTTCTGGAGCATCCTGTGTTAGTTGGGCAATGATAGAGTCTACTTCCGTTCCCCATTCCTGTGTGATTATACTCTTATCTCCAAAAGCAGCTCTTATAAGTTTTTCGTTAACTTGGATAATAGAACGGACAGTAGAAATATTTCTCTGTACTGTCTTCAGAAGCTCCTGAAACATCATGACTTATTCGTTGATGACTTGAGCCAGCATATCATCGAACAGCCTCAGTCGTTTCTGAATATCCGCTTTCGTTTTTCCTCCACCTGTTAAAAGTCTATCTTTATCTTCTTGAAAGAGTTGTTTTGTTGCTTCAATCACTTTTTCTTTTCGAGCAATTAAAACATCTTCACTATCTAAATGATTGCTCAACCCTACCATGACCGCCTCGTAATAAGTTTTATAAGGCTTATTCTTAAAGGTAATATTTTGGAGTTCAAATGGTTTAGGATTAAATAAATTTTTTCCGTATATTTGGTGTGCAAGAGAAATAGTCTTTAAGAATATATTCCTTAAAATAGCAATATCTTTGTCGTAAAAACCTAGGCTTTTAATCATATATTTATCAAGAAAGTTTTGCAAATTTTCTTTGATTTTATGATAATGCCTTAGAGAAAAAAAGCGAAGAACTAATTCCACATCTTCCATTGTTGTGTATAAACGATTTCTCCAAATTGCTTCATTATCGTCAATAGGTATTCCCCAAGCTTTTCTCAATATATGATTTTGAGAAATTTCAAATAATAATTGATTAAATTTTCCGTAATATAAACAACTCCGTACCTCTTGACGGGTTAGAGCAACTCCTCGAGTATTAAGGCGTTCAAAGGCAATCTGTTTTAATAGAAGTGCTTCTTCCGGGTCAGAGGCGGACTCCGTGATCAGCACTATAGATGAAAGGGAGCGACGAGCAAGTGCAGCTTTGATGTTTAGGGGAAGTTGATTATAAGTGTACCCCTCAAGTTCAGACCAAATTTCCAAATCCGTTAATTCGAGTTTATTTTCGTAAAAATCTTGAATTGCCGTGATTCTCTGTTCACCATCAATAAGTTCATAGGAGTTATATTCCCTTTCGTATAGGATAATAGGTGGAACTGGAATGTTAACAGGGTAAGCTCATCTAATTTGGTATAAATTGTACTTGACAAAAGCCAAAGTCATTTGAGATTCAGAAAGGTTTGTGATCGCGCCCCTAACGGGGTAAGCCAAAACGGTGATCAGGCGGTGATTATGGAGGAAGACGAAGGGGTTTGCGATCGCGCCCCTAAGGGACTTGCGGAAAAATAGAATACCAGTCATTGTAGAGGAGAGGAGGCTTCTCAAAGCAATGCTGTTGAACACTATCATGCTCAAAGAGAACCGGGATGATACTAGCTCAAACTGTACTAGCTACGTTTAAAGATGCCAGTGAGAAACTGACAGGTCACCGTAAACGAGATTTTATCGCGTCTGTCACCGAAGATTATTTTGATGGGTCAGCCCGCAAAGCGGAAACCGCTATGGGCTGGAATCGCCATAGCGTACAACTGGGATTGAATGAACGGCGAACCGGACTTATCTGTGTAGATAACTATCAAGCAAGAGGGCGACACAAAACGGAACAAGTGCTGCCTAACTTAGAAGCGGATATCCACTCCCTGGTAGATAGAGAAGCCCAAGCCGACCCAAAATTTCAATCGACCTTTCTATATACGCGCATCAGTGCCAAAGCAGTCCGAGAGGCATTAGTAAACGAAGTTGGTTACTCTGAGAGCGACTTGCCCTCTAGGCAGACAATAGGTGAAATTCTCAACCGCTTGGGGTATCGCCTAAAAAAACCCAAAAAACAAAACCTTTAAAAAAAACGCCTCAAACCGATGCCATTTTCGATAATGTATTTAAACAGAATCAGGCATCAGATGAAAATCCCAAATCGTTGCGAGTATCTATTGATACCAAAGCCAAGGTCAAAATTGGCAATCTGTCCAGAGGTGGTAAGGCACGGACTTTGAAGCCGAAAAAGGCGGATGACCACGATACCCAGTGGCAAGGTATCTTAATCCCCTTTGGTATTCTCAACACCCACAGCGAACAATTATCGATTTATATGGGTCACTCTGTTGAAACTAGTGACTTTATCGTCGATTGTTTAACTGCTTGGTGGAAACAAAATCAACCCGATTATCCGGAGATTTCTGAATGGGTGATTGATCTTGATGGCGGTGTAGCAACTCGCAGTGACCGCACCCAATTTATCAAACGAATGGTTGAACTTTCCCAAGAGATTGATGTAAAAATTCGCCTGATTTACTATCCTCCCTACCACAGCAAGTACAATCCGATAGAACGCTGTTGGGCCGTCCTAGAAAACTATTGGAATGGTGCCATTTTAGACTCAGTAGAAGCTGCCATACAATGGGCTGCCAATATGACTTGGAAGGGAATTGCTCCAATTGTCCATCACATCGAAACCATCTATGAAAAAGGCATCAAAGTCCTGCCCACAGAGTTAGAAGATTACTATCCCTTCTGGCAGCGTTCTGAAACATTGCCTAAATGGGATATCACAATTGTCCCTAGTTAACTCTCTCCTTACAAGGAGAGGGAAAAACTAAAATAAGTTTGCGTATGATATACGCAAATATAGGACTAATATAATATAATATATTATATTGACCTTTGGTCAAACCTATGCATTAACCTGAAGTTCCCCCAGCCAAAAAATCTTGCACTGCCTCACTGTGATGTAGCGAGGGTTTTCACCGATAAGATTGTTTATTGGAAGAATAGCGCGATAGGTTCCTTCTTCAGCAGGCATCGCCAACGCGCTATTCTTGCCAGTGCTACTTATGTACGATTTTTGAGGGGCTTGAGCGTTAAAACTATTACAGTATAAGGCTTGACGCTGGGTGCAGTACATCTGTATGGGGGAACTTCAGATTCATGTTCTTTGACCCCAATCGAGGCGGGCGACGAGTAAGTTGTCGGGATAGTCGCACCAGCGAGGACTGGGCAGAGGAGGTGAAACATCTATTAGATGTTGACTATCCTCATGCTCCTAACATCCGACTATTGTGTGACAACCTCAATAACATGAAGTTGCGATCGCGTCCAGTAGAAAGGTGTTCTCAAATTCTTGTTGGCGGGTGGTTGTGGACTCATCCAGATATTTGGAGAGCGATCGCGTCCAGTATAGGGGTGTTCTCATTATTAAATCCGTTTTCCCCGATACTAATGCACCATTTTAGCTGGGTCACGCCAGTAGGGTGAGCTGCTCAAGGATTGCTGCCGCGATGCACTAGACTATACCTGAATGGCATCGCCAGAATGTAGTTAGTACGGTTTGAGCTAGTATCATCCCAGTTCTCTTTGAGCATGATAGTGTTCAACAGCATTGCTTTGAGAAGCCTCCTCTCCTCTACAATGACTGGTATTCTATTTTTCCGCAAGTCCCTAACGGGGTAAGCCAAAACGGTGATCAGGCGGTGATTATGGAGGAAGATGAAGGGGTTTGCGATCGCGCCCCTGACGGGGTGAACCAAAAACTTGGTTGGGCGGTCATGGTGGAGCAAGAGGAAGAGGTTTGCGATCGCGCCCTTGATATAGGTCAACCTGACTTGGACAAGCAAACCGATAAAAAATGTACTTGACATAGCTAGCTTGCATAAGTGAGATTACAGCAATGCGCTTACCCTTGAAACTCCAGGAATGAAGCTTTATGTCTGAAGGATTTGAAACTCAATCGGATCAAGCCAAGAAAAGTAATCGTCATCAGCCAAAGCCAGAAGAAGCCGTCTCAATTGAAGTTATTCAACAGAGTTTAGTCAAGAATTTTTCGCTCCATAAGAGATCCAAGAGTAGAGCGAACAAAGAAACATCAACTCACCGATATTTTAGTGATTGCGATTCTTGCCGTCATCGCCGGAGCGCAAGGGTGGGAAGATATTGAGAATTACGGCATCAGTAAGCAACAGTGGTTAGAAGAATTTTTAGCACTACCAAACGGAATCCCGTCCGATGACACTTTCCGACGGGTATTTGAGTTCATCAACCCAGAAGAATTGAATCGTTGCTTTCTCAAATGGGTAGAAACTCTGGTGACCAAGATGGGAGGAGAGATAATTCCCATAGACGGAAAAACAATTCGGGGTTCTTACGACCGAAATCAAAGAAAATCAGCACTACATATGATTAGTGCCTGGGCAAGTGAACAAAACTTGGTATTAGCACAGATGAAAGTGGAAGATAAATAAACACGAAATTACAGCTATTCCTGCCTTATTAGAATTACTAGATATCACCGATGCTATTATCACCATTGATGCGATGGGGACTCAAACCGAAATTGCTCAAAAGATTATCGAAAAGAAAGCGGATTATGTCCTGGCACTCAAGGCAAATCATCCGACTCTCTACCACCAGGTTAAAACATGGTTTGAACAGGCTTCGGCACAGAATTTTAAAGGCATTGATGTCAGTTATGATCAACGTATTGAAAAAGGACATTATCGCACGGAAATCCGTCAAGTCTGGTCGGTTCCGGCTTCGGCTATTGGCGAACTTTACCAACCCCGACTTTGGGTAGGAATTCAAAGTGTTGTTATGGTTATCCGGGTTCGCCGTCTTTGGAATCACACTACTCGTGATGTTCAGTTTTATCTGACTTCTTTACACAGTGACGCCCTACTTTTAGGTCGAGCTATCCGCAAACATTGGGGTATTGAAAACCAGGCTCATTGGACTCTGGATTGTACTTTCGCAGAAGATGCTTGTCGGATTCGCTCCTTCCACAGTCCCCGGAATTTTTCTCTCCTCCGACGCATTGCTCTCAATGCGCTCAATCGTGAACAAACTTACCAACGTAGTCTCCGACAAAAAATGAAACGGACTGCTATGGATAACGATTATATGATTCGAGTTCTTTCCTCGTGTTTCATTGACTCTACCTTAAATTACTCTGACTCCTTATGTCAAGCCTAATTTAGATGCTCTTACCCTGGGAATGTTAAGCATAAATGACTCAATTAAGCGCGATTGCATTTTTTCATCCCAACGCTTTCGCCGATGGAAAAACGGTCTAATCTCTATATATCCCGGTTTCTTGAGCGCATTGACAAAACTGGGCAGCTTCTCACGATTCATTTCAGTGAGTATTCTTCTTTCTCGTTTCTCATACTTGGCATTAATCTCATCATCAGACATTTTCTTGGGATCTTTCGCTGGGGGAGTTTCCCACATTGTTTTTCGGCTGGCGCAAGTGGCATTAGCGATATACTCCAAAATGGCGTTTATTATCAATTATAGAGATACTGAAGACTAGGGGGCAGCAACGTAAGCGTGCCGAGCCGCCATCGTGTGTTAGCGGAGCGTAACGCACCGCCTATTCATGTATTTACTAAATATGCCACTCGGCTAACTCTTCCAAGGTGAGGTTTAGCAAATCACACAATATTTTCATTTGTGCAGGATATAGCTTGGGAATGTGCCTGCCAGCTTCCCAGTTTTTCACCGTCGTTATCGTTACATCTAATTTATGAGCCAGTTGCCGTTGGGTCAAATTTAACGATTCTCGTCGTTGTTTCAGCTTTTCTCCCAAATTAGCCATTTTTAAGCGATCGCGTCTTGCCTTTACCTACATTCCTTTCCCAATCAGTCACTCACGTTTGCTGTCTGACTCTTGGGCTTCATTAAAACTAGGAAGTTCGTCTAAAGGACATTGCAAGATGCTACATAAAGCCTGTGTCTGACGAATCGTGAGTCGAGGTTCAAATCTGCCAGCTTCCCAATTACTCACAGTTTGATCCGTGACGCCTACCGCATCCGCTACCTGTTTCTGAGTTAGCCCTAACCGTTTTCTTAGCTTCATCAGCTTATGACCTGAACTCATTGCCTCCTGATTGCCTTAACTATACTCTGCCAACTCGTCTAAGGTTAAATCGAGCAAATCACACAATGCTTTCGTCTGGATGGGGTATAGCTTTGGAATATGTCTGCCAGCTTCCCAATTTTTCACAGTAGTTACCGTCACACCTAATTGATCAGCGACTTGCTGCTGCGTCAGATGCAGTGATTCACGTTGGCGTTTAAGCTTTTCCCCCACACTCGTCATTACTGTTTTATTCCAGAATCCTCATGGTTAAATTGACTTAACCAGAATTTGCCCGTAATATAAAGGCAGAACTTCAGATGGTCAGAAAGCCAGTGCCTCCGGGCGACCAACCTCTTAGCACTGGCTCTGGCTCCAATTTCAGATGGAGACACATTTATTATGCCTTACAAACAACGCCTTTATCCTTGGGTGCTGGTTCGCCTGCTACCCAAAATGCAAGGAGTCACTGTAGCACAGTATCGTAGCCGTTCCGATGCGGATGGTCATCTGTGCATACTCCGCCGTCTGATGCCGAATGCCCAATTTGTGGTGATGTTTAATCCGGGCTTACCACCAGAGTATCAACAGAACTCACGCTAAACTGTTCAGCATTTAAACCTTAATGCCAACAAGGGCAAAAGCCGTGTAGTGCGAGCATCTTGCTCGCTACTAATACCCAATGAAATGCATGACAGCTTAGCACGTCCGTGGAAAGGGCGCACGTCTGTGCGCCCCTACGGTTTCTGGGTGTGAAGCTCATCAATAAAATATTCCTCAAATCCTTACGTAAAGGTAACTTGCTTCTTTTCGGAAGCGAGTATAACAAATGACAAATGACAAATGACGAATGACAAATGACCTACTCCTTCACAATCTCAAACAAATCCTCTATCAATACATCAAATGTCCGTGCTAACTTCAGCAACGCCCCAATATCCACCATCGTCATTCCTGGCGATCGCGCGTAGGTTTTGATGGTACTATAGGGTACTCCAGACCGTTCAGCGACATCCAGCAACGTCCAGTTCTCCCTGGCAGCTAGTTCCCTAATCCGCAACCGAACTCGTTCGCCTCTTGACATAAAGTTTAAATTTCGTCTACATTAAGCAAATTAAAAGCGATCGCACCTAAGTTTACGAAGCCAGATAGCGATCGCTATGTCCTATCAAAATACAACCCCATGATTTGGGGCGCATCTCCTATGTTATCAACACTTCAGCTAAAATCAAGAGCCACTCATCCGTTACAGCGATTTGTTACTCCAGAAGCCATTGCGCTTCTGCTCAATCTCCATCCTGATGAGATTTATCGCATTGACTGCTGGCGATATGTGATTCATGTTGTTGGCAAGGGAGTCAGCACGTTTATCAGTTACGCCGATATCCCGCCAATTGTAGGCGTAGACTCGCCCACGCTGAAAGATACCCTCTGTTGGCGCAGGCGCTGGCGCAAGAATCGGTACAAAGCACCGGACTTTTGGGCGAAATTTTATCAGCAGAAGTTTCAGCAATCCCTTTCTCTGTCAGAACTGTATCAATGGGGAGAATTAGTGAACCGGATTCAATTTGGACTATCTGGCGCAACCCTAGAGTGGCTGCGAAGCATTTATTTGACACTCCCCGCACTAAAGTGACGGGGATTCTTTCGTCTCAGGGATTCCAATGAATTTACCCTCAGAAAGCATCTTGACCGTGTGTCCCACGGCTGCAAGTCCACGAATGCAGACTACTTGAGCGGCGGCAACGTCTCTATCAGTTGTGTAGCCGCAATGACCACATGAATGAATGCGCTGAGATAGCAGCTTTTTACCCGTTTCTGTTAGACAGTTAGGGCATATCTGACTCGTTTTCTTGGCATCAGTTTTGAGGAAAAACACACCACGCTTAAAGCAGCACTGCTCTAGTATCTGGAGGAACTGCCCCCACCCAGCATCCAGGCAGTGTTTACCTAACATTCCTTTGGCTAACGCTTTTAGGTTAAGTGATTCAGCGAATATCATACCCGCCCAATCACAAAGATTATGCGCTAACTCCCAGTGGTAATTTTTCCTGATGTTGGCTATCCGTTCGTGTAATCGGCTTACTTTGGCTTGTGCCTTTTTCCGGTTGTTACTCCCTAAGCGCTTCCTACTTACTTTTTGTTGCAGCAATTTAAGCTTGCGTTCAAGTTTCCGGAAGGGCTTGGGATTAGGGAATAATCTACCGTTAGAAACCGCGACAAAATGACTGATACCTACATCTATGCCTATGGCTTCACCGTGGGGCATTGGCTGAGGCACATCTAGATCCCACTGAGCGAAGTCGAAGTGTAGGGTTAACATGACGTACCAGCCTGATGCACGTTTAACTACACGGGCTTGTTTGATGATTGCTCCCTCTGGTATTGGGCGCGATTGGTTGAATTTAACCAACCCAATCATGGGTAGTTTAACCGCGTTCTCTTGGATTGGTTCAACTCCTAACTGAGGAAACACAAATGACCGCATTGTCCCAACTTTTTTGAACCGTGGGAACCCGTGTCCACCTTCCCACATACTGACAAACGCTTTCTCTAGCCGCTTAAGTGTTTGTTGGAGTACCTGTGAGTGTACCCGCTTTAGGTTGGAACTTGTTTTCCGGTATGCGGTTAAGGCGACTGCTTGCCGATTATAGGTGGGTCTAGGGGTATCAGCCGAAATGATGTATTCAGACCGGAGCGAACAGGCGTTAATCTGACAACTACGAGACTTAAACCAATCTTTACGCTCACCTAATGCGTAGTTATACACACGACGGTTTTGCTCTAACCAATCCTCAAAGATGGCTACCTGATTTTTTGTGGGCTTAAGCTTAAATTCGTAGGTCAGATTAAACACATTAATCACCTCCTTACCCTATTGTACGCTATTAGTTAATTATCGTCCGGACGTTTGTCAAGACTCGCAGCTAAAGCGGCTATGCTGGACG
>NZ_DS989871.1 GCF_000155555.1 Coleofasciculus chthonoplastes PCC 7420 | reverse complement strand
GTTTGGGAGTTGCTTTTGATTCTTCGACAGCATTTCGGCTTCCTAATGGTGCAGATCGTTCTCCGGATGCATCGTGGGTGAGTCAAGAACGATGGGAGGCTTTGACGCCAAAACAACAGGAAACATTTCCACCACTGTGTCCGGATTTTGTGATCGAATTGCGTTCTAAGAGTGACAATATGGAACCTTTACGCAAAAAGATGCAGGAATATTTAGACAATGGGTTGCGTTTGGGGTGGTTGATTGATGCGAAGAATAAACGGGTTGAGATTTATCGACCTAATCGGGAGGTTGAGGTTTTAGAGTCGCCTACGAGTTTATCAGGGGAAGAGGTTTTACCAGGATTTGTACTGGATTTACAGGTAGTTTTGGGTGGTTAACAGTCAGTTCTTTCTAAGCTGTTCGGCATTTAAACCATAATGTCAAGAATTGCGAAATCCTGGGAGCATCCCGTTTTGGACAAAGCATTACCTAAAGTAACGCAATTGCAAGGGTTTCAGCCCCATTTAAAGAGCCAACGTGCCAAATTGGGATGCTCCCGAAATCCTTGTAGTGCGTTAAGCGAAGCCATGCCGAAGGCTTTGCATCTTGCTCGCTACCCATTCCCAATTTAAATGCGTGACAGCTTATGCCAGCTAAAGATATCTACCATGATACCGTTAAAAACGCCCTGATCAAAGATGATTGGATTATCACAAATGATCCACTTACCATAGAATGGGGCAAAAAAGATTTATTTATCGATCTAGGAGCTGAAAAACTTATCGCTGCCGAGAAACAAGGACAAAAAATTGCTGTTGAAATTAAAAGCTTCGTTGGCTTATCTGAAGTGGCTAATTTAGAACAAGCTTTAGGGCAGTATATCCTTTATTACGATATTCTTCAACGCTTAGAACCAGAACGCAAACTTTATTTGGCTATTCGCGAGGAAACATTCTCTGATATTTTTGAAGAACCTATTGGCGGAATTTTGTTAGAAAATAAACGTTTGAATTTAATTGTGTTTGATTCGGTGAAGGAGGCAATAGTGCGATGGATACCCTAAATAACTACCATCAAATTATTTATGACATTCTCCACGATTATTTTCAAATACCCTATGCTTACGGAAATTTACAAAGACGATTAATTATTAGTGAAGACCAAAAAAATTACCTACTTCTAACCTTGGGATGGCAAAATAAAAAACGGGTACATGGTTGCTTGGTTCACATCGAAATCATTAACGATAAAATTTGGATTCATCGAGATGGTACAGAAGACGGTATTGCTAACGATCTGATTGCCGCAGGCATCCCCAAAGATAAAATTGTCCTGGGATTTCATCCCCCTGATGTTCGCCCTTATACAGAGTTTGCGGTTCAGTGAACGAACCAGGATGAAGCCTAACACTATAGCAATCCTAAATTGATTGTGGCAATTTTCAAAACTGAAACCCTTGCTATACCTTGATTTCAAGCCGTCTACTTGTTGCATCCTATTTAGGATTGCTATATCTTGGATATACTGTACGTATTAGTTGTTGGTAAAATTAATTAAATGAAGGCAGTAGTCACCAATAAAGGTTTCAAATTTTTAATGGAATCAACGTGGAGGTATTGAGGTGATGAATATAATCCTAACACCAGAAGAGTTGGGCTGGTCTCCTGGTTTTTTTGAGAGGACAGCGGGAAAGTGGCAAGGGGAACCATTGACACGCGAGGAACAAGGAGAATATGAGCAGCGGCTTTGGGAACTTTTGTGATTTATCTGTTAGATACGAATACGTGCATTCTCTATCTGACTCGTCGAAATTCAGCAGTTGTTGAGAAATTGATGACTATTCCACGGCAATTTTTACCCGTTGGCTAATGTTTTAATCATTATTTTCAGAATACTTTTGCTTAGCACGCTCTGAAAGTGATTTGTTTTCATTCTCAATAGCCCAATATTCAGGACCGGGAAATGCCCCAGATCCTACCGGAATATGATACTTTTCGCACAGAGCTTTACAGAGACCGCTTATTGAATAACTTGACTCATCTAAATCCCACTTAAATTTTTGGGAATCTTTTTGAAAGGTAGCGTGTTTAGCCTTGTCTTCAATGTGGTTAAGATCTAGTTCAGGTTTTGGCGATCGTATCAGGTAAACTCGCGTTCCTTCTTGGAGGATACTATTCTCGACTAGAATTTTTATAGTCTTCTCTCTTCTTTTTTGTCTCGTAGACACTTCACGCACCGCTTGATTGGTCTTTTCTCTAATTTTAATTTGGTAATCTGCGGCGGAAGGTAAAGGGATTATCTGCTCAACATTCAAAAATTTAGAATCCTTAATGTCGTAGAGAATAACTTCCATGCATCGTATATCAATTCCTTGTCCATTTAACCAAAGAACTGTTGTTGTAATTTCTTGAGAAAAGCTAGGAGCAATTAAAATTATGCGTGGATTATTGCTAATCAGACCATCTTCTGAATCTTCAAGCTCCAAGAATTTTCTGATTTCCGAGCGTGCATTTTTACTATCTCTTCCTAACTTAGTCAGAAATTGTTCATGAGCATCAATAACAGCTTCAAAATCCATAGCTGATACCATAGCTGCGTAGCGAAGAGCTTGCAACTCCATGTGTGCTCCTTCTTGGACTCGCTTTAACTCAATTACGACAAGATTTCCCTCCTCATCTAAGCCGAGTAAATCGATTCTGCGCTTACTATCCTCCCAGTTAGAAAATTCTTCTGAAATAATAAATATACCTGAGTCAATAGCCTCAGTCTTATCTCGCAGTAGGGGTTGCAAGTGTTGACGTTCAAGGAACTTTTCAGATTCAAAGTCAGTGGGTTTTAATTTTTGTAATTTTGTTTGATCTGTGTCTATTTCATAAAAAGGCATAAAGAAAATTTATCAACTCCATCTAGTTTTTGGGTTGCTTCTTAATATAGTGCTTCAGAGCATGAGCGTCAACCTTATTGGGAAGTGTCTATTCTGAGCAGTATTGACTGAAACTCGTAGTAAAGAGGGGCAACCCTTTTATGAGGTGGAGTCTCGCCCTGTTGACCGCTACCGTAATATCTTGCGGCAATTTTGAAAACAGAGCGATCGCACTCCATACACACCCCTTGATTAACTGGCAATTTCTTCAAGTGTTTGCTCATTCGTACACAGACGATCCTCCAATTCAATATCGCTAATACCCAACATTTCCGCTACTCGCCGCCGGGATAACTTGTCCGCTAGAACAGCACGATAGGCAAGTTCTAGGAAAATTCTAGGTAAACGTTTTTCTACAGGAAGAAAACCCTCTCCACTCTCCTCAAACGAAGAACTATAACCCAAATTTCGAGATAAACGTGCGGGCTGAATCCGCTTAAAGTCTTCCTGAGAACCTGCGAGTTGATGTTCCAAATCCAATCGAACTAACATTTCTTCATAGCTAACGCCGAAGTAGTGGGCTAAATGCACAACTTCCGCCGGATGCCTCACCCGTTTTACTCCCAGACTATGTAAACGTTCCTGCAATGCTGCTGAAGGAATCAGGAAATAAGCCGCAAATCGTTCAGCAAAGCATTCTAACGGATTAGTAACTCCATGGTGACAAAGAATAGCGGGTTGGTCATATTGATAGAGACGATGAGCTAATCCATGAGCCAAGCTAAAAGAGAGACGAGAATCAGTCTGGGCTTGGTTAATGGCAATAATATTTCCCAGTTTGGGATGAGACAAAAATAGCCCAGATATAGCATTTTGTTCCTTACCAAAGGGAATGATAAATATCATTAATCCTTGAGCCTCTAAGAAGCTTCGCAAATTAACTAGAGGTGCCATTCCCAAGTTGTAGTGATATCGAGCCTTTTGAGCCGCTAACACCGCCGTCTCGGTTTCAAGTAAGAGCATCTACCCGACGCTTTCCGCTCTCATACTGGTTTAGAGCCGCCGCCGTGACATCTATAACTTGAGCGGCTTCAGTTTGACTTATTCGAGATCGCTCACGCGCTAGTCGCAGGCGCTGACCGAGAATTTCGTAATTCATGTTCATGTGTTGAACCCCATCTGACTTTGCCAGGTATTCTTGAGGCTTGGGTGAAAACAAAGAAGCCACCGCCAGAAGAACTCGATACCCTCATCCAAGGCATGGCTAACGCTCAATTTAGGTTGAAACGGAGCTTTGTAGAACAACTGCGACAGCGATTATAGCGTTTCTGATCAGGATAGATGCAGGGGGTGAGGGCGCAAGGATGATGCCCCTACATTCACCTCTTCTGTTAGTCGCTGATCAGGCTGGATTCGATTACTAATGGCAAATTGGCAAGATAGAGCGATCGCACTCCCAGATTTTCTGGCATCCTAGAGATGGTCAAGAGTCCCCTAGAACAGCTTCATGCCCCTTTCCCACTGCACCAAAAAAGAAATCCCGCCAACATCTCAACCCACAGACATTGATGGGCGTAGAGGTTTTGCCGCATGAAGCCAGATAGCAAGTACCAGCCACTTTGGGCATTTCTGCAACAGAGTAATCAAGATGAAGTCATTCTCACCTTTGCAGAAATTGAGGAACTCATGAATGACACCTTACCCGACTCAGCACGGAAAAAACGGGCATGGTGGAGCAATCGCAGTAAAGGCGCACTGCAAGCTTCTGCTTGGATGGAAGCCGGATATCGGGTTGAGGATGTCGATTTCGAGCAACAACGGGTGACATTCCGCCAACCTACAGCAAAACTTAAAGTTCAGCGCGTGGGTGACACTGTGCTATGGAACGCTGAACTCATCAAAGCACTGCGCCGCCACATGGGTTTAACCCAGGCAGAGTTTGCCCAAAGGATGGGTGTGCGACAGAAAACCGTCAGTAATTGGGAAATTGGTCTATATGAGCCGCCTCTGTCTACTTCTAAACATCTAGAATTGGTTGCTCAACTAGCTGGATTCAGATACGAGGAAGGGTCAGAAAATTCGGAGTAGGGTATTGACACAGGAGTAGCTTGTTTACTATATTGTCAGCATGATCGTTGGAGCTGACAATAGTTAAGCCTCAACAACCCTAACCTCGACACCCTCGATCGCCTCTGGCAATCAATCTGCATTGAAGCCCAACGTTATACACCAGAGGCATTATCCCGACTCGAAATAATCCACCAGCAGCGATATGTCTATTTATCCAACCGCTAACAAACCTAAATGTGTCACAAGGGGAGCCTCAAGTTTCCGACGCTTCCTGCCGACTTGTGACTACCCCATAAACGGAGACTTTTACCATGTTAAAACCAAACTGTCCCCCTGGTGAACTCACCTACCAGCAAGGCTATCAACAAGCCAAGCGAGGATTTCGCGATCGCGCCTCTGTTCACTCGCCTGCAAACCTACTCTGACGCTGACTTTGACGCCAGTTGGGTCAACCTGACCCCATCCGAACTCGACAGCCTCGCCGCGATCCTGATCCGAGACTTAACCGCCAACCTAAACGGAAAGGCGATCGCACCTTATCTCAACGCCCTACGTCACGGTAGCACTGATTTACTGCACAGCTTCAGTTTCCGGCGATTTCTTTTCCCATCCATTCACCTACCCGCCAACTTCCCCCAGGTCAAACCGCCTCGTTTTGGAGATGGAGACAAACTGAAATTCCGGGTGAATTGTTAGATTGGCTTTGCCCTCCTGAGTCTAATCCATAGAAAATCTTAAGCAGAATGTCACCGACTTGAGGTTGGTGGGCAATGCCCACCCTACGGCATATCAAGGATTTTGGTGATCCAAAAATGCTTGCTTCATTGCCATTCCTCTTGAGAAACACATTCTGACTCAAGGACTTAAGTAAAGGGCGACCCGACCCAATTGAATGGACTGGTGTTGAAAATTAGAGCAAGCGGGTCGCCCCTACAGTTTCCAAATGACAAATGACAAATGACAAATGACAAATGACGAATTCGGGGTAAATGTATGGCATCACCTTGCTCAGGAAAAATGTACCCTTGCTCCCCCAGCTCCCCCAGCTTCCCCAGCTCCCCCAGCTCCCCCAGCTTCCCCAGCTCCCCCAGCTCCCCCAGCTGACACACCGAGCGAAGTCGAGGTGTTCCCCCGCTCCTCCTCACCACAACACTTATTCAGCAGCCTCTACTTAGGTTTGCCGTTCTTGGGCGAGTTCAATCAACTGATCCACCAATTGAGGGAATGGTACACCAGTGGCTGCCCACAGTTGCGGATACATACTGGTGGCGGTGAAACCGGGTAAGGTATTGACTTCATTAATCAAAACCTCCCCTGTCGCCTCTACATAAAAGAAATCCACCCGTGACAAACCAGCCGCATCCACCGCCGCAAATGCTTGGAGTGCCATCTCCTGAATCTGACGACTCACACTATCCGGTAATGGTGCGGGAATCGATAACGTGGCACGACCTTCTGTATATTTAGTTTCATAGTCATAGAAATCGCTGGTATAACTAATTTCACCCACCACAGATGCTTTCGGATTATCATTCCCTAAAACCGCACATTCGACTTCCCGCGCCACGACTCCCGCTTCCACAATAATCCGGCGATCATAACTGGCTGCACTATCTAACGCCGTTTCTAACTCACTTCGCGATCGCACTTTGGCAATACCCACCGATGATCCCAAATTAGCGGGTTTAACAAAACAGGGATACCCCAACGTTTCCTCAATCTGATCACACAGTTTCGGGAAAACACAGGGATTTGACCACACCTGGGCGCGACTCAATCCCTTATGCTTCACTTGGGCAAGTCCTACTTGATCAAATACCTGTTTCATGGCAATTTTATCCATTGCCATTGCCGAACCTAAGACACCCGAACCCACACAAGGAACCTGCATTAACGTTAACAAGCCTTGAATCGTGCCATCTTCGCCATTGGGTCCGTGCAAGATGGGAAACCAAACCTCCACGTCAGCCACCTGAGGTGGAAATTGCCAGAGGTTTCCCTCTCCATTGGCTTCTAGAGGCGTTCCCGATGCCAAAACCTGATGGGCGATGTCTGGGGGTTGCCAGATGCCATCTTTTTGAATATAAATCGGTAAAACCTCGTACTTTTCCGTATTCGGTGGCGTACTCAACGCTTTCGCGATCGCTTGTGCTGAACAAATCGAAACCTCGTGTTCTCCTGAACGTCCTCCAAATAGCAGTCCGATTCGTACTTTTGTCATGTTTTCGTGAATTGTTGATGGGTCAAAAACTTATCCTACTTGGTTATGGCGAGTTTAGTAAGCTAAAACGCATTTAAATTGTGTATTCAGGCGTTACCTGTTGCTGTTCGGCTGACGCTCACGGAAGCCTCTTTCCTGTTGCCTTCCTTGGGACTGAAGTCTCCCAATCTAAATACCGAACAGCTTAATCCCAAATCCGGGTTAACTCCTTCCCAATGACATAAAACATAAGACAAATCGTCATAAACCATAAAGCAGAATAATCAAGGGAGGAATAACAACAGTCATCAAAAGACTCAGGGGAGCGCCCACGCGAAAAAAGTCCAAAAACCGATAACCTCCTGCACTGTAGACCATCGTATTGGTTTGATAACCAATCGGTGTCATAAAACTATTTGACGCGGCGAAGGTGACAGCAAACATAAAGGCAAAGGGATTGAGATCCAACGTCTGAGCCACTTGCACTGAAATGGGTAAAAGTAAAACAACCGAAGCGTTATTGGATAAAACCTCAGTCAATAATGCCGTAATCAGAAAGAAAAACGTCAGCATCCAGTAGGGTGAAAAACTACTGCCCAGGGAAACTAAATTATCGGCTAACCATTTAGTCGTCCCCGAATTTTCCATGGCAATTCCCAACGGAATTAATCCAGCCAAGAGAAAGATAATATCCCAGCGAACCGCACTATACACTTCCCCTGGTTTCAGACAGCCCGTGACGACCATTAAAACCACTCCCGCCAAGGCACTAACCAAAATTGGGAATAGGTCAAACGCTGCAACTAGAACAACACCCACACCAATTGCTACGGCAATTCCAGCTTTTTCTCGCCGTAACGATTCCATGTCTCGTTGCTCAAAGACTAACAAATCGCGACTATTTTGTAATCCGACAAAACTTTGCTTGGGTCCTTGTACCAAGAGCAAATCCCCAAACCGTAAGGGAACTTTCCCCAACCGTTCCCGAACAAATTCTTGTCCACGACGAATGGCTAATACCGTCAGGTTATAGCGTTGCCGAAATCGAAAGTCTTTAAGGGTAGAGCCGGCTAGATCAGAGTTTGACAAGATTAAGACTTCTGCGATCGTATCTTCCCCAGATGTTAAGTCTTCTTCGAGGGATTTCTTGCCAAATTGGACATCGGGCAAAATATCGATCCCCCGTTCCGCTTTAATATTCAGTAAACATTCCCGTTTACCCCGAACAACTAAAATATCTCCAGGCTGCAATATTTTATCAGCCAGAGGTTGGGCAAAACGGGTTTCGTTACGGATGATCTCCAGTACGTCCATATCAAATTTACGCTGAATTTGAGTCGAACGTAACGTTTGTCCAACCAAGCTGGAACCTGGTGGAATCACAATTTCACTCACATAGTCTTGAAGTCCATACTCTTGAGTATCACTACCCGCAGCTTTTTTATTGGGTAATAGCCGGGGGGCAATTAATACAAGATAGGTTAAGCCAATCGTGAAGGTGAGTAGTCCTAATTTGGTGAACTGAAATAAACTGAATGTACCGTACCCCAATTTATCCGACAAACCACTCGCCAAAATGTTGGTGGATGTGCCAATTACGGTAATCATTCCCCCTAAAATAGTGGCATAAGACAGGGGAATGAGAAGCTTGGAGGGAGAAATCCGCTGTTGGCGACATAAATCTTCCACAATCGGCAGAAAGACAGCCAGGACAGCCGTATTATTAATCACACCACTAATCGGACCCGCAATTACCCCCAAGGCTAAAATCTGCTGCGAGGATGTTTTACCTCCCCACTTTACTAGGAGTTCACTAACGATTTGAATCGCACCCGTGCGGGCAATTCCTGCACTGAGAATAAACATTGCCATCACGGTAATCGTGGCGGAACTACTAAACCCAGATATGCCTTCCTCTGGGGTGACTAATCCCAGCACGATCAGCAGCACCATAATTGTGAGTGCGGTAATATCAACGGGCAACCATTCGCTGATGAATAAAATCAGGGTCAGTAGGATAACACCGAGGGTGAGAAGAATCGTCGTCATAGCGGGTAAGATGCATTAAGTGGCAAGTAGCGTTCGGGCTAGCACTGAATCTAATATACTTGCTAAAATTATTAATCCGTCCCTTGATACATCTGTTCAGCGACTCGTTTCAGGCGGCGTAGCTGGGCTTTCATATCCTGCTGTGTCAAGCTTGTGGCAAAGGTATTAAAGCCCCAACTGACGAGAGGATTGGGAATTTCAAACTCAAAACGATTCAGCAGCCTCGTACCTCGAATCGTGGGTTGACATTCCCAGCGATCGCGCCCTCGGAAAAATCCTTGAAATTGCCAAACGACTAAACCGGGTTCCCGTTCCACAACAACGCTGTTGAGGGTAGGCTGCACTAGCGGAATTTGAATCACAAAGCGACTGCGACTCCCGATATCTGTACTCCACTCCCCCACCGGATAACAACGCAGGGCTGGATTGAGCCAGCGGTGCATCAGTGTCAGATCCGTGATACAGCGCTCAACAGTAGTGGCACTGGCTTTTATGGGGATAGATTGTTCAAAAACTTGAGAATTGGACATTTAAAGCGATAATAGCGTCTCAATAGCTGGTAATCTGACTTGTATTACTACAGCGCCAGCTCGCTGTATCTGACTTAATCCGGATCGAATCTCCTCTATTGTGCAGAAAGGGAGGAAGACGAGGCAAATCGGAGATCAGGACACTCTTGGCAACGCCAGATGATGGATGAGGGTGGGCGGAAGGTTACTTGCCCCATCTATTTGACAAAGAGATATGCGATACCCTGATGAACACCAAAAAAAGCTGATTTGAGGTAAAAAACTAACATAAGCTTGATTTTTGTCCCCAAATTCCCCATAAAGATAGAGGTAACGCCGTAATCAGTGGGAAACTGATAGCAATGACGCTCTGAGGCGAGAAATCTTGAATTAGCACATAAAACATGGAGACAAAGATATCGATGGATTGAGAGGATTATAAATACTCGATGAGTTGTAGCCTGAAAGTCACAGATTGTGTGTAACTGCGTTTACTGTTAGAGAGTAATTAGATAAGGAAGACTATGAATCAACCTTGGCAAGGAATCATCCCAATTGGAGGTGTGCCCCCTTGGGTGCATCCCCTCTTAGCCCAAGACACACCAGCACCCATCCAAGAAACTCAGGCTGGTGTTCAGGGAATTGTGCAAAATCTGAGTAGCTTCGTTCCCAATCTAATTGCCGCGATCCTCATCCTGATTGTCGGTTGGATCGTTGCCTTGATTGCTAAGTCAATTACCAAAGGATTGCTCAACCGCACCCGTATCGACAATCAAATTGCCGAGTGGTTTGCTGGTGGTCAAGGGGCAGAAGCGCCGCCGATCGAGAAATGGGTAGCCGGTGCCGTTTACTGGATTATCATCATCTTCACGGTGGTAGCGGTTCTGCAAACCTTGAATCTTGAGGTCGTCTCTCAACCGCTGAATAATTTCCTCGACCAAATCCTGATCTTCTTGCCGAAGATTTTCGGAGCGGCAATTCTGTTGGGGGTGGCTTGGTTATTGGCAAGCTTGGTCAAGATGATCACAACCCGAGGATTACGGACATTAGGTTTGGATGAGCGCTTGGGTGAACAAGTCAACGAGACACCCCGTTCTGGAGCAGGTGAGACTCAACGTCAAACCAACCAGTTTTCCCTAAGTGAAACCATGGGGAACGCTCTGTACTGGTTCATTTTTCTGTTATTTCTGCCCTCCATTCTCAGCACTCTGGGCTTGGAAGGAACCCTGCGCCCGGTGCAGGAGTTGCTGAATGAAATTTTGGCAATCTTGCCAGATATCTTGGCAGCCCTTGTAATTGCGGCAGCGGGTTGGCTAGTGGCTCAGGTGGTGCGGCGCATCGTCACCAATCTGTTGTCAGCCGCCGGAACGGATCAACTCGGAGCGCGATTTGGACTGCAAAGTGCGCCCGGAGGGAAATCACTGTCCTGGATTATTGGCACGACGGTTTATGTCTTAATTTTGATCCCCGTCGGCATCGCCGCGCTGAATGCCTTACAGATTGAGGCAATCTCAGAGCCTGCGATCGCGATGTTAAATCAGATTCTCGATGCTCTACCGAAAATCTTTACAGCAGCGTTGATTCTGTTGATTGCTTATGTAATCGGTCAGTTTGTCAAGGATTTAGTCACCAATATTCTCGCCAGCATTGGCTTTAATAATGTTTATCGTTGGATAGGGATACCGGAACCCCGCCCCAGTCGTCCTGCTCCCACTCCCCCCCCTGCCGAACCTTCGGAGTTAGGCATACCCACTCCAGAGACTGGACCGGAAACGCGGGTTCAACCGGAATCAACTCCCTCCATTCGTACACCGTCAGAACTGGTAGGTATTATTGCATTCATTGCTATCCTCTTGTTTGCTACGGTTGCTGCAACGAATGTCTTGCAGTTTGAAGCCTTAACCACGATTGTCACCGGGATTATTGTCATCGCGGGTCAGATTCTGGCAGGGTTAATCGTATTTGCGGTTGGCTTGTACTTTGCGAATCTTGCCTTTAACTTGATTACTAGTTCGCGATCGCGCCAATCCCAAATCTTGGCACAAGCGGCTCGGATTGCGATTATTTCCTTTTCCGCTGCGATGGCGCTGCAACAAATGGGTATCGCTGGCGACATCGTAAATTTAGCCTTTGGCTTACTCTTAGGCGCAATTGCTGTCGCGATCGCGCTGGCGTTTGGACTCGGATCTCGCGATATTGCGGCGGGTCAAGTTCGTGAATGGTTATCTTCATTCAAAGAAGACCGACCCCCCGGACCCTACCAATAACGGGAAAGAGAATCGAACAGCGTTGAATTCGATCCCCTGCCAAAACGTGCAGGGGATTCTCCCGGATTTTTCACAAAAAGATGAAAAAAAGGGGTCACAATATGCCCAAATATAGATATACCAAGCATTTCGACAATTTAAGTTAATGACCCCAACATCAACAGATTGTATCCCAAAACAAGGCTAAAGCCTTATACTCTAATGGTTTTAACGCTCAAGCTCCTCAAAAATCGCGCCAAGCCGCACAGTGAGGCAGTTTCATTTTTTTGGCCGGGGGAACTTCAGTTTAAAGGGGAGGGAACTCAAACGGCTTACTTTTCTACCTTAAGTTGACACGGATGGAGCGTGAGTCTTCTTCTTCTTATTTTAATCGTTTGGCTGGGTTTTTTTCTGTCTTTTTAACGCAGGCGCGGAAGTCCTCACCCTCAACGATAATAGGGTGAGGATGGACAGCGGAAAATTGAGGAACGAAATTTTCAAATTACAATTAACTTTTGGCGCTATAATAACAGTAACCCTCCTAGGTCTACATGGTAATGCATGGGCTAAAGATGGCATGGGCTAGGTGTGATAGAGATGTAGTCCTTGCGCGTTAATGAACTCGACCACCGTTCGCTTTATAGCGTCCAGAAAAGAATAGCGCAAGATGCCTAATGGCATTATTCGGTTAGTACAGACGCGCCATGGCGCGTCTGTACAACCGCAAACCGCGAAAGCCAAGCGGACTAACAAAATATAACTGTCTGCGGAAGGCGGACAACTGCCTGTGGACGCTGAGTAAGACCAATAGAGGGCAACCTTTAGAGGCATCGGCGGATGAAGCGGGAAATCCTAAAGACGAATAAGACCGTCCTTGTTTAGCTAAGTTGGAAGCCCTAACTTCAGCGAAGCAAGTTAGGGTACTTCACATGCTCTCGCTTGAATAAGGCTCCAAATCCTAAAGCGGTAGCTGAACCAAGAATAGTAAGGGGTTCTGGAACTGGCTCTGTGTTGGAATCGAGCCGCGCTATCCAGGCTTCAGTATTTCCTTGAGGATTAGTTCCATAACCAACAATAGTTAAACCATCATTAGAAATAGCACGAGCCGTTCCCAAACTCCAGCCTGTTAAATTTAACTCAAAGTCACTTTCCAGAACCTGTTGCAGAGAACGCATACCTTTAGTGCTGTTCCAGATAAAGGCTCCACCACCAGAAGAGCTACCGACAACAACAGAACCATCTGCAGATACGCCATAAGCTATGCTGTAGAAATCACCTCCAGGAAGATCTCCTAGTCCTTGGATTCCGCCCGATTCCGTCCAGCGAAAAGCTTCAAAACCCGAGTTACTCGACGAGCCCATTCCCACAACCACAGAACCGTCGGCTGACACATCCCAAGCCACAGAGGAACGACCCCCAGGTAACTTACCTAGTCCCTGTATTCCGCCCGCTTTCGTCCAGCGAAAGGCTTCATCACCAGAGGCACTAGAACTATACCCTACAACCACGGAGCCATCGGCTGACACACCAGAAGCTGAACTGTTGAAAAAACCTCCAGGTAGGTCACCCAGTCCCTGTATTCCGCCCGCTTCCGTCCAGCGAAAGGCTTCACGACCCGAAGAACTTCTGCCATCAGTCCCCACAACAATAGAACCATCGGCTGACACATCAATGATTCCACTGATAAAACCACCATCAGCACCGTCACCGAGTCCCTGCATCCCTCCCGTTTCTGTCCAGCGAAAAGTTTCATAACCAGAACGACCAGAAGCACTAGAGCCAAATCCTACAACCACAGAACCATCGGCTGACACACCAGATGCACCACTGCTGAAATCACCCCCAGGTAAATCCCCCAGTCCTTGCATCCCTCCCGCTTCCGTCCAGCGAAAAGCTTCATCACCGGAGGAACTATTGCTTATTCCCACCACAACAGAACCATCGGCTGACAAACCAATAGCCGCACTAGTAAAATCACCGCCAGGTAGATCTCCTAATCCTGTAAATGATGCAGCTAGGGCAGAGTCACTCTTAGCGATCCCTACTCCCAAAACAACACCAAAAGTTACAATCGCAAGTCTAGAGATACCCATAATCATCTTGAACTCCTTCAATCTTTAATTAAGGTAATGTCACGCTACCAAATATTCTGGGTATTGTTTGTTTTTGTGAACTTTAACCCACAGATGTGAACTTGCTGATTGCTTTGTTGCCATTCCAGGTAAGCAACAACATACCTATCGCTCGTTAGACGACAATAGATCTGTAACCTATCCCTATTCCATCTAACCTTGAGTCAATCACAATCCTCTTCCCCTAAACCCACCCGAAATCGCCAAGACTACTATATTCACCGCGCTCGTGCCAGTTTGCGGCACACTTTATTCTGGTACAACAACCTACATCACCGCCGCCCCCTTCCCGATGTGGAACTGCAAGCGACACTCCAGAATGAACTGGAGGTATTGCAGTTTAGCTTAGACAAACTTGACCAAGGCGTGATTCGTATTGCCACCTTTGGTTTAGTCAGTCGTGGGAAATCGGCTGTTGTCAATGCGTTGCTGGGTCAGAAAATCTTGCAAACGGGTCCTCTGCATGGGGTAACCCAGTGGCCCAAGTCGGTACGTTGGACGCCCGGTGGTGAGGGGAAAGTGCAAGTTGAGTTAATTGATACACCAGGATTGGATGAAGTTCAGGGAGAAGCACGGGCGCAGATGGCGCAACAGGTGGCGTCTGAGGCGGATTTAATTTTATTTGTCGTGGCTGGGGATATTACCCGCACGGAGTATCTGGCGTTGTCGGAACTGCGACAAGCCCAAAAGCCGCTGATTCTGGTATTTAACAAAATTGATTTGTATCCGGAACAAGATAGAGAGGCAATTTACCAGCAACTGCAAGAACTGGGTACAGGTACTCCCCGCGATCGCCGTTTACAAAAGATGTTATCACCAGAGGAGATTGTTCGGGTAGCCGCAGAACCGTCTCCTATACAAGTGCGGGTGGAATTGCCTGATGGAACCGTCAGTTATGAATGGGAAACCCTACCGCCGCAGGTAGATGAGTTGCAGCAAGCCATTTTAAGGATACTCAATCGCGAAGGGCGATCGCTCTTGGCACTTAATGCCCTATTTCAAGCCCGAACCGCCCAAGTTAGCATTGCCCAGAAAACTATGGCACAACGTAAGACGGAAGCCGAAGATTTAATCTGGCGTTTTGCTAAGTATAAAGCCTTGGCAGTAGCGCTGAATCCGATTGGTATCTTAGATATCTTAGGGGGAACTGTAGCAGACTTGGCACTGATTCGTTCCTTATCGCGACTCTACGGTTTACCAATGACGAGTTATGAAGCGGGAAAATTATGGCGCAAAATATTAATTAGTTCCGGTGGTTTACTGTTGGGTGAACTGGGAAGTAGTGCGCTGTTGGGAATGGGTAAAAGTGCCTCAGCCGTTGCCAGTATTGGCGGAGTTACGGCTTTTGCTGGAACCGCCGTGACTCAAGCTGGGATTGCCGGGTATGGGGCGTATACGGTTGGTCATGCGGCGCAAGTCTATCTGGAACAAGGCTGCACTTGGGGACCTTTAGGTGCGAGTACGGTGATTCAAGATATTCTTAATCAAGTTGAACCAGATATGATTCTCTATCGCCTGCGACAAGAGTTAGGTCAACATTTATAATAGGTGAGGAAATGTAAAGTGAATGGCGGCGATCGTCATTTGTCATTTGCCATTCGTCATTTGCCATACTCAAGGGAGCAAGAAGCAAGCTACGTCTTATGTCTATTTGTAGGGGCGGGTTTAGCTGTTTAATTTTGCTATCTACCGATAACCTCTAAACAAAACCCGCCCTTCATATTAAATTAAAATGGGATAGTTGACATTGATTGATGGGAATTCTAACAGACATGATCATGATAAGCTGTTCGGCATTTAAACCTTAATATCAATAATGGCGTAATCCTTGTAGTGCGTTTAGCGAAGCCATGCCGCAGGCTTTAGCGAAGCCATGCCGCAGGCTTTGCATCTTGCTCGCTACTAATACCCAATTTAAATGCATGACAGCTTACTGGCATGACACCACTAAAATGGTGAAATAGGTTGTAGGAAACCCAACAAAATCTATGGCTAAGGTTCCCTACTGCGAACCCAATTCTTAACCATTAATTTAGGTGTGTCACACTACTACATTTCAGAAATTCAGCCGACAACATTAGGGTGTGTTGGCTTCAGCGCGACTCTGCATGGTTTCTTGCAAGTGTTCGCTTTCCTCACGCTGCTGGGCTGCTGATTCTCGGCTTCGTTCTTGAGTCGGGGTATCAGCCGAGGGCGCTTCGACTTCTGCTTCTGCGCGGTTGAGCATGTTTTGTTTTAACTGCTCGTCGGCGAGACGTTCTTGAGTGGCAATTTTCCGTGCTTGATCTTGGGTATTCATAATTTTATTCTCCATATTCTTTACACTGCAATGGTTATCGGAGTTTTTTGCTTGTTCGGATCAAATCTACATATCATCCGAACAAAAGCCTCCGAGCCTATTTTATTTAGTAACAAGATTTTGGTGTCCAGATCGTCCCCCAAAAGGGAGAAATTAGGCTGATGATCCAGGGCTAAAGCCCCTACTACAAACCACATTGTTCCAACTTAGCCGCCATAACTTCAGCATGACGCCACCAGTCGTAATATCCTCCCACCCAGCGACGGGATGGCAAATGTCCGGCTGGAGCTTTAAGATTAAACTGATAGGCTGTATCCGGAACGCGAGGATTATGAATTGACCAACCCACGCGATCGCAGAAACTGGGATAATCGGCTTCAACCTCTTGATAGATGCGGCTTTGCACCGTAAAGCCAAAATGGTGTTTACTGTATTTCATCCATAGCTGATCCAAAGTCCGCAAGTCTTCACAGGGTAACTCTTGAATATCACTCAACTTTAGATAATAACCGGGGAATTTGCCACAGGCTTGACCTAATACTATCCAGGTTTCTTCATCTGCTTTTTGCCATTTATGGGTGGCTAAGAGTTGCTTTAATCGCTGATAGTCAATTCCCACTTCTGAGGTGAGACTATTTCGTTTAATTTTGCGGGTTTTGGGTTGCCAAAGGTTGATAAAATGAGTGCCTACGGGAGGAGAGATAGCAGGGGTCAAATCTGTGATCACCTCATCAGCCGATTGATAGCGTTGTTTGAGACTAGCATGAGTTAACTGATCCAGGATTTTCCCTAGGCGATCGCTAATCTGGGTTTCAGGGGGTAAAAAATCCCGCCACACCCAGGTTTCATTGAATGTATCATACAGGTCAAAGGGAGAGACCTGAGTCATTAGATAAAGGCAGGTTACTCCCACACTATACAGGTCACTTGCCCAAAATGCTTTGCCTTTAAGTTGTTCGGGAGCCATATATTCGGGGCTACCAATAATTGTACCCGTTTGCAGTAAGGCGGTATCCGTCAGCAATTTAGCAACACCAAAATCAATTAACACTAACTTCCCGTCATCTTGGCGGCGGATAATATTGGCTGGTTTAATATCTCGATGGAGTACACGATGGGAATGAATATAGCGAATCAAGGGTAATAGTTCACGCAATAATTCCCAAATTTGCTCTTCGTTGTAATGTCCCTGCTGCTTTAACTCCTCGCTCAAGGTTAGCCCTGCAATAAAGTCTTGAATTAAATAAAGTTGTTGATTCTGTTCAAAATGTGCCAAAAGTGCGGGAATTTGTGGATGCTTGCCTAATTCATCTAAACGGATGGCTTCTTGTTGAAACAGTTCTTTGGCTTTTGGCAAGGTTTCTGGAGCGGAATTTGCCAGATAAAGTTGTTTGATCACACAATAGGGTTGACTGGGAATATCTTCGTCAACTGCCAAAAATGTTCTGCCGAATCCACCGCTACCGAGGGGGCGTAGAGGGCGGTAGCGTTCTTTTAGCTGTAGCCTTTCCCCACAGGTTTGACAAAAGTGAGCGGAATCGAGATTTTCCGGTGTCAGGCATCCCGGTTTAATACAATAAGTCATAAGTTATAAGCAAAATTCGCCCTAACTGTAGAGACGTAGCATGCTACGTCTCTACATCTCCTACTATGTCTCTACATCTCCTACTTCCCCGTTTCCTGTTTCCTGTTCTCTCGAAATCATTATTAGGAGACAATCTGAATCCCATGGCTGGCAAACTTCGTTACCCAAAACCCTATATTTGGATCAGGGATTTCTGACTGGGCGTGTTGTAAAAGCGCTTGAGCCTGTTCCTGAGACTGACAAAGGGCGAATACTGTAGGTCCTGAACCGGACATCATTGTACCTAATGCACCGTTATTTTCAAAGGCTTGCCGCAGTTGCAGGACTTGGGGATAGTTAGGGAGTACAACTTGCTCCAAATCGTTGTACAGCAGTTGACCAATTTTGGCGAAATTTTTATTTGAAATTGCTTGAACCATTGAACCCGAATGCACACGAGTGGGGAGATTTATCGTTTCAGTTATTATCGATTTATCGACTCCCTCAGAACGGCCATAAGTATGGCTAAACTGAGACCGATAGGTTTGATATGCCCAAGCTGTAGAAACGGCTAAATTTTGATGTTTGGCTAACACCAGATAGAACGAATCCAGATTGGGTAAGGGATCAAGTTCTTCGCCTCGCCCGGTTGCGATCGCGGTTCCTCCTGCTAGACAAAATGGTACATCTGAACCCAGTTTCGCGGCTAACTCTTGTAATTCTGGCTGCGTGAGTCCCAGTTGCCAAAGCATATTTAATCCTACCAAAACGGCGGCGGCATTGGTTGACCCTCCCGCTAATCCAGCCGCGACGGGAATATTCTTGTTAATCGTAACTTCCACACCGCCAAACTGCGCCCAGCAATCGGGAAACTGTTGACTCATCAATTCCACCGCCCGATAAGCCAGATTCGTTTTATCTAGCGGGACTTGCGGGTGATCGCAGTGAACTTGAATGGTTTGAGTCCCAATAGCCCGGACACTCACTTGATCAGCGAGTTCAATGCTTTGCAGGATCATCGCCAGTTCATGATAGCCATCGGCGCGATCGCCTAGTATTTCTAGATACAGATTAATTTTGGCAGGGGCGATTAGGGAATAGGAACGCATGGGAATGATGAGTTATAAATTATGAATTATAAATTACATCGAATAGGTCACTCGTGCAGCTTGTAGACATAATCCATCAGTCAATTCCCAGCTTCCAGACGTGCCATGGCACGTCTCTACATTGCTTCCCCAGCTTCCCTAGCTTCCCCAGCTATCTCATTTAAGCGATTAGCCAGAGCAACCCATTGGCTAACGCTCAAGTCTTCAGCACGGGCTTGGGGATGACTGTCTACTTGTTCGAGTAATTGGTTAATTTTATCGCGATCGCACAGGGATTTGAGGTTATTTCGTAACATTTTCCGCTTACTGGCAAAACCCAGCTTGACTAAGGTTTCTAGCTGTTGGGGGTTATCGGCTGAGGGGTCTACAATTCGGGGACGCAAGCGGACAACGGCGGAGTCAACTTTTGGCGGTGGGGAAAAGGCAATGGCTGGGACATCACAGATCCAGTCACAGTCTGCCAGATATTGTACCCGCACCGATAATGCACCAAATGCCTTAGAACCCGGTTTCGCACATAATCGTTGTGCCACTTCTTTTTGCACCAAGAGTACAATTAACTCAAAAGCGGGAGTAATCGGTTGGGCGATGGTTCCTAGCAGCGTTTGCAAAATCGGTCCAGTAATGTTGTAGGGGATATTAGCAACGACTTTATTGGGAGACTGAAAATGAGGAAAGGCGGCGAGATGTTCGGCTAAGTTTAGGGAGAGAATGTCACCTTGTAAGAGTAAAAAATTCTCGTTTTGACCTAAACTTTTGACCAAACGTTGGCACAAATCCCGGTCAATCTCAACCGCCACCAATGACTCCACCTCCCCTAAGAGTCGCCGCGTCAGCACACCCGTTCCCGGACCAATCTCCAGCAGGCGATCGCGTGGCTGCAACTTCGCGGCTGTTATGATTTGATTTAAGGCTTTTTCACTACGCAGCCAATGTTGAGCGAATTGTTTATGGGCTTTGGGTGTCATTAGCGTATTGATTATGAATAAGGGTGGGTTTTGTTGTTCAGTTGTTGGTAACTCGCTAGTATGGAATCCCTAAACCATCCCCTACAAGGTTAAAAAATCTTTCAGCCTCTGTTGGTTCTCTGCGATGTAATCTTCAAAGGTTGGTTGAGAACTCGTTCAACTTCTGCTAAGATGACGGCTGAGATAATGCCGCGAATGCCTCCACCGTCTAGGCTTAAAATTCGATAGGTCACTTTTAAATGTCTCCCCAACTCTCGTTTAAGTGTAACTTATATTACAGTTCCAGAAAAGCGTTTAGGTAATCAATAAATAGAGAAAGTGGGCAAAAGTTGGAATAGGGTATTTTGGGGGCGTCACATTTATAACTTATAGAGCATGTCCCAATCAGGCATGAAATCCTAGGCTAGTTGCTAATGACAAAAAAACACTCGAACCACTTTCCTACTGTTTTCCGTTTCCTATTCCTGGTGTCCTATTTAGGATTTAAGGCAACCATTCTATCCCGATTGACCCTTTACTAAACCATACTTATGTCAGACCTATATGTTACTTGGTCAGAATACCATAAAAAAATTGAACGCCTAGCTGTCAAGATTTATCAAGCCAACTGGGAGTTTAACCAAATTGTCTGCATTGCTAAAGGAGGACTGCGGGTGGGGGATATCCTCTGCCGAATTTATGGTAAACCCTTAGCGATTCTTGCTGCATCCTCTTATGGGGGTTCCCAAAACCGTGTTCGAGGTGAAATCACGTTTTCCCACCATCTGACGATGACAACGGAAACCTTAGGGAATCGTGTGCTGCTGGTAGATGATTTAGTGGATTCTGGCGTTAGCCTACGGGAATCGATGAATTGGCTAGAGGAACGATATGGGAATGAACTGGAAGAGATTCGCACGGCGGTTCTGTGGTACAAAGCTCACTCCCTGATCACCCCTGATTATTACATGGACTATTTACCCGACAATCCCTGGATTCATCAACCCTTTGAACCTTACGAACAGATAAGTCCGACTGAGTTAGCCGCAAGCTATTTGGTCAAGGAAGCCTAAGTATTTGAACTTATCAGGTTGCACAGATTTTTAAACCTTATGTCTAAAGAAAGACGTTTGTAGAAGGCAACTTTGAGTGTGGTGAGTTAATTAGGACTTATCACTACACAACTATTATGTCAGATCCCCAAACAACGAACCCCATCGCCGAGGCAAAGGAAAACGTAGCTGAGGCAGTTCCTACCCCACCACCCCAACAGATGCCAGAGTCTAGCGCTCAAGCCGTTAAATCCCGCCTCCAATGGGGTGAACCGGCATTGACCATTCTGGATGTTCGCGATCGCGCGGCTTTTAACCAGGCTCGGATCAGAGGTGCGCTGCCTATGCCGATGGATGAATTAACGGATCGTGCCATATCCAGTCTCGAACCGCAACGTGAGATCTACGTCTACGCTGACAATGATCAACAAAGCAATCAAGCTGCATCCCCTGATCCCCCTACTTTCTTAGTACATCGGACAGAATTTATGTCCAGGTACTTCTATATTGACTATTCCCACTCAATCGTTCCCGGTGGCTTAGAGGTAATATCGTAAGCCACCCGATTCACACCCTTAACTTCATTCACAATCCGATTAGAAATGAGTTCGAGTAACTCATAAGGAACTCGTGACCAATCCGCCGTCATCCCGTCCTCACTACTGACCAAACGCAGCACAACCGGATACGCATAGGTGCGCTGATCCCCCATTACCCCAACACTGCGAATCGGGAGTAAAACAGCAAACGCTTGCCAAAGTTCTTTATAAAGTCCGTGGCGATTAATTTCCTGACGCACAATCAAATCCGCATCGCGCAGAATATTCAGCCGTTCAGCGGTGACTTCGCCAATAATCCGAATCGCTAATCCAGGTCCGGGGAAGGGATGACGCCGAACAATTGCTTCGGGTAAACCAATGGAACGTCCCACTTTGCGAACTTCATCTTTGAAGAGTTTCCGTAAGGGTTCCACTAGCTTAAAGCGCAAGTCTTTGGGTAAACCCCCGACGTTATGATGACTCTTAATTTTCACCGCCACTCGTTCCCCGGTTTTGGGATCAACATTAGTATCCGCCGACTCAATCACATCGGGGTAAAGCGTACCCTGAGCCAAATAGTCAAAAGGACCCAGGATTTTGGATTGTTCTTCAAAGACACGAATAAACTCATGACCAATCCGGCGACGCTTTTCTTCGGGATCAGTCACCCCTTCCAGTCGAGCCAGAAAGCGATCGCGGGCGTTAACATATTCTACAGGAATATGGAATTCATCCTGAAATAGCTTAACCAACCGTTCTGGCTCCAGTTTTCGCATGAAGCCTTGGTCAATAAACATACAGGTCAATTGGTCGCCAATCGCCTTGTGCAATAAGAAGGCGAGGGTGGAGGAATCCACACCACCGGAAAGAGCCAGCAATACCCGTTTGTCCCCCACCTTGGCGCGAATTTCGCGAATGGCTTCCTCGACAAAGGCTTCTGTCGTCCAAGTGGGTTCGCAGTCGCAGATGTGATACACGAAATTGCGAATTAACGCGATACCGCCAACTGAATGCACTACTTCCGGGTGAAACTGCACCCCATAGAGATGCTTCTGGTGATCCGCGATCGCGGCGCAAGGAGTATTATCTGTATGGGCTAGGACTTCAAAGCCGTCTGGCAATTCCTGACAGGAATCCCCATGGCTCATCCACATCGTTGAACTTTCTTCCACGTTCGTCAACAAGTCCGTGGGATCATCGATATGCAGCTCGGCTTTGCCATACTCTCCCCGTTGAGAGCGAGTTACTTTCCCACCTAGTTGCTGTACCATTAACTGCATCCCATAGCAAACCCCCAAGATAGGGATACCCATAAGCAAAATTTCGGGATCACACTGAGGTGCAGCGTCATCGTAGACGGAATTCGGACCTCCCGATAGAATAATTCCTTTGGGACTCAGTTGTCGGAGTTGTTCGGCGCTGGTGCGATAGGAGATAACTTCCGAATACACCTGAGTTTCGCGGATACGACGAGCAATGAGTTCTGAATATTGAGAGCCAAAATCCAGAATCACAATCATCTGGCGATGTAATTGGTTTTGTAGAGTGGTTGTGGGTAATGTCTCTACTGGTTGAGATGCGTTTCCTGTTGGTCTAGTCACTGCTTTGTCCTGTAAGCGCAATTTGAGTAAGATAAGGATATATCTCGCTGAGCAAGTCTGCTACTGATCAGCGAGAATCTATTGGTTTAACAGATGGAGCCAAGCTTTATAGATATTCTTACCAACTTAACATAATTGCGAAAGTAATGTTGCTCCCGTTGGGCTAGTGACGATGACTTGGCGGTTGCGATCAAATAACAGGGAACCGACTTGTACTTCTTGCTGGCTATGCTTATAAATATAGTCTTGGCTACGTTTATCTATCGTAGACGCGATCGCCCGATAAATCTGATTCACCCAATCACTCCCCTCCTTAGCATCCAATTGCCGCAAATAGGTCAACGCGGCTTCGGTGGTGGGACTGGTAAAAACTGCCTGTAAAATCGGCGTGGGTAATCCCACTTGAGCGCCATGAGCGGTGAGAATTTCCAAGCGTCCATCAGCTAAGTGATGATGGGTGTGAAAAATTCCACCGGCTAACTTGATCAGCTTACCATGATACCCGAATAATAAAAGTCCGGGGATTTCCTGCAATCCCGCCGCCACTAATAGGGGACCGAGCCAATTTGCCGTTTTGACTAATTGCTCTGGATTAATGCCCATCTGTCGCGCCAAACTTAACCCATTTTCTCCCACACAGAAGACTAAACAATCAAAACAGAGGGCTTTTATTTGCAGTTGTTCGCGATAAGCTTGCAGTTGATCAGGAGCGCTTAACGGTTGAGAAATACCTGTCGTTCCCAACAATGATAATCCTTCTAGCACACCAAATGCAGCATTCGATGTCCGTTCTGCCAGTTTACGTCCTTCGGGTAAAATAATTGTCACCTGAATTTTCTCATCGGGTGCAAGTAAGCGACTGAGATTCCGTTGTAATAACGTCTCAGCGTAGGCATAAATTGCCGCTTTTCCGGCGGCATTTAATTGTCGCCCAATTCCTTCACCACCGACTATCTGTACCTGTTCGGTTTGCTCAGATTGTCCCCATTCCACAACTGCCCAAATCGGAGTATTTCGGGTTAGATCAATGTTATCCCCCGGATCACTGCGGGTAATTGCCAACGCCATTCCTGGGTGAATTCCGGCGACTTGCTCAATCGGAATTTCTGCCGTTTCTTGAGGTTCAATTAAATCTACAGATACGGCATCTAGGGGTTTAGCTTGGCGCAACCACTGCAACGCCGCCATAGCGGAAGCACAGGCAAAGACGGGTAGAGTATATCCAGATCTTATTGACATGGTAGATCATTAGATTCTGCACTTGGAGCCTTAAATAAAACGCTAAACCCAGCCAATAACATCCCGAATCTGAGACTTGGCATACTCGCAGTCAATATGCTGCTGTGCTTTAGATAACGCGGTTTCCGGTCGCTTGTACCAGCGTTGCGATCGAATACAAAGACCATCTCGTCGAGTGGCTTCCCAGGAATAACGGGCGCGGTCTACTACCAACCACACTTTATAGCCTCGATGCTGGTGTTGGGGGAATTTCAAAAGACCAATCTCAGCTAGCACGCTTAAGCGCATCCGGGAACGAGCTAACCGTTTCATCAACTCCAGAAAGCAAACAGCAGCGCGTTTAGCATCATCATGAGAAGGGTAACGATAGCGATCTCTGGGTTCAAACTTAAAATCAGATCCAATCAGTGAAAACCTAAACTTCCCGGACGCTTCCTCAACAAAGGTGACTCGCCAGGAGGTTTTGGGATACCGAACGCAGAAGCCAGAAGGCTGAATTTTGACCGTCGCTGTCATCTGAAGTCTAAAGTATAAAGGGTGGAAGACATTGAAAGAAGGTAGAAATCACCATCAAAATTTTCAGGCGTCTCGCTGAAACAGGAAGCGTTACTATGCCACAATCCATTGGGAGCATATCACCTGTGTAGGTTGGGTTGAGGAACGTAGGCGGAGCCTTCTCGCAGAGTAACCCAACTCCCAAAATCTCTTGTTGGGTAACGCTTACGCTCTACCCAACCTACAGTAATGTTTTGTGCTATCCCTGACATACTCCCCAATCCATAATAGCCTTGCCAGCCCGGTATCCGCCTCAGTAAATTGTCGCATGTTCTAAGAAAAAAGTTGATGCTGATCTACCTATCTCAGGCTGGGAAATGTTAAGGTTTAAGGCAGCTAACTGAAGCCGTTTAAGATTGCCGAAACCCTTGATATACCGTAGGGTGGGTTGAGCGAAGTCGAAACCCACCAGCATACCAGTCAGTACCATTCATGTTAAGGTAGCGAAGCTAACCACTTGGAAAGTTCATCCCATCGAGGAGTGAGGAAATGTCAGGAGTATTTCCACGCCAACGACACAAAAAACACAAGACAACAGTAAAACGCTTTCTCCTGTTCGCTGGACTAAGTTTAATCAGTCTTATCCTCTGGGGAGTCATCACCCAACACCGAGTGACCGCCTCAGAGGTTATGCCTACTCAGATAACGACCAACACCAACACCTATTGGCAGGGAGGTTCGTTTCCCGTTGAGAATTTTCAGGCTTATACCTCTCCCTACGGCTACCGTCGTTCTCCCCGTGGCTCAGGTACAGAATTTCATCGCGGCTTAGACATCGCCGCACCCGAAGGCAGTTACATTCGCAACTGGTGGGCAGGTCAGGTGGTATCCCTCTCCGATAATACCGCCTGTGGCACCTCTATCACCATCCAATCCGGTGAGTGGAAACATATCTACTGTCACCTCAAAGGTCATGTAGAAACAGATAACCAAGGTATGTATTTGAGCGATCGCAGTGGCGGGATTCAAATCTGGAAAGGTCAACAGATACCCACCGGCACCCGAATTGGTCGTGTGGGTATGACGGGGCGAACCACGGGTCCTCATTTGCATTGGGGGTTAAAGTACGCCGACAAATACATTGACCCCGCCTTAGTTCTCCGGGAAATGTACCGACGGCAAACAGCATCGAATTAAGGAATCGAATTAAGGAGCATTATTTAGGAAACGTATCACTAATAATAATCACAACCGTCCTGCTGCCCGTAAATTGCTTAAATCCGTCTCAAAATCCTCCACATCATAGTGAATCGGAATCTGACGAGACGCTAATTCGTGCTGAAACCGAATCCGGGGCATCCCTAGCAAATGACTTGCCTTAGCCAGACTGATTTTTTTCTGCTTAAATAGCAGCAGAACAATTTCTAAGAGGAATTCAGGTTCAGATAATCCACTAGCCCGAATAATTTCATCAGAAATAACTAAACTCATCGGCAAACTCTCCTCCTACTTAATAGTGGTTTTCATTCAGGTATTATCTGAAAAATAGCGTCAACGAGTCGATTTAACCTGTTCAATGGGCAACACAGCGAACATAATTCACCCGTTAACAATAGACGAAAAAGCAGATGACATAAACCTTACAGCCTTCTGCCTTCTGCCTTCTGCCTTCCTAATGTATCACCGCCATTTGTTTTTCTGGCAGTTGGGTGTGTTCGGCAACAATTTGTCGGAATTGTTCCCCTTCAATGGTTTCCTGTTCCAACAAAATGTCCACTAAGCGATCAATTAACGGTCGATTGTCGCGAATTAGCTGACGCGCTTGTTCATAGCATTGCATTGCGATCGCTTGCACTCGATGATCGATTTTAGCGGCAACTTCTTCGGAATAGTCAGATCGCTGTGTCCAACCGCCGCCGAGAAACACTTCGCTGTTCGGGCGTTCCAGAGCAACCGGACCTAAATCAGACATCCCATACCGAGTCACCATCTCACGCGCCAGTTCTGCGACTTTCTTAATATCACTAGCCGCACCAATGGTCACTTCACCATGACCAAAGACTTCTTCTTCCGAAGCCCGACCCCCTAAGGCAATGGTAATCTGATCAATGAGCCACGTCCGAGGCAAATACAAATCCCCCAGATCAGTAGAGCGACTGATATCCATAAATTCTTCATTAGGTAAGGGTTGGGCAAACCCACCCACGCCACCGGAACGGGGCAAAATTGTCACCTTGTTTAAGGGATCAGAATTTTTCAGAATGGTCATCAGCAGGGCATGTCCGACCTCATGGTAAGCAATTAATCGCTTTTTCTTACTATCCAGAAGCGGCGTCATTTGCAGACCAATACTGACGCGATCGATGGCATCATCAATTTCTAGGGGTGTGATTGCCTCTTTACGCCGTCGGGCGGTGAGGATCGCCGCCTCGTTGAGCAGGTTCGCCAAATCCGCGCCAGAAAATCCCGGAGTGCGTCGGGCGATCGCTTCTAAGGATATCTCTGGTGCCAATTTTTTATTCCGACTATGGACATCCAAGATCCCCAGCCGTCCATTATAGGTAGGCAGATCTACCATCACATGGCGATCAAATCGCCCAGGTCTAAGCAGGGCGGAATCTAAAACATCGGGACGGTTGGTCGCCGCAATAATGATAATGCCCGTATTTCCCTCAAACCCATCCATTTCTGTGAGTAACTGGTTGAGGGTTTGCTCTCGCTCATCGTTACCTCCACCGATACCCGCACCCCGTTGTCTACCAACGGCGTCGATTTCGTCGATGAAGATTAAGCAGGGAGCATTTTCTTTCGCTTTTTTGAATAAATCCCGCACTCGCGAGGCACCCACCCCGACGAACATCTCCACAAACTCACTGCCAGAGATACTAAAGAACGGAACCCCCGCTTCTCCCGCGATCGCTTTTGCCAGCATGGTTTTTCCTGTACCCGGAGGACCCACTAACAGAACCCCTTTGGGAATACGCGCACCAATGGCGGTAAACCGTTCCGGTTGTTTGAGAAACGTAACAACTTCTTGCAATTCTTCTTTCGCTTCTTCAATCCCTGCTACATCCCCAAACTCTATCCCTGTTTTCGCTTCCATCTGAAAGCGAGCGCGGGATTTGCCAAAGTTTAACGCTTGACCGGAACTACTCGCCGAACGGCGCAGAATCATCATCAGTCCGGCGAGTAAGAGTAAGAGCAAAAATAACTGCATCACCAACCCTAAAGCGGCGGAATTATTCGTGGTTGGCGTTACATCCAAGGGAATATTGGTGTTCCGCAATTTGCCAATCAGTTCGCCATTTTGCTCCAGTAGCATGATTTCTTGGGGCGGTTCGGCGTCTTCCTGTCCGGCTAAGTAGACTCTAGCAACATCACGGGCGGGGTCAAGTTCAACTTTTTTGATCGTACAATCCGTTTTCGATGTCTGACTCGGTGGGATCTCTTCCTCTGGGGATGAGGGGGGCGGCGTGCAGGCATCAATTTTCTGCAAAAGCTGCCCATAGCTTAACGATGGCTTTTGTTCCGTCTGTTGCGCTTGGGCTGGGACACCCAACATCACACCTTGAACGATCACTAAGCTGGTTACCATACGCCACCAATAACGAAGTTTATTCTGTGGCGGCTTTGGCTTACTCGTTGAACCTCTACGCGGTTCATGTCCCATCCATGATCTCATCCAGGAACTGTTGTTCATCGAATAATTTCCCTTGTTGGTCCTGTCTATTAACTCGCAGCATAATGCTGCCAAGGCGTGACGCGGCACGTTCAACTGCTTCCCAACCTCTAGTTTAGCGTTCCTCCAATCTAGCCGTGACTAGGAGAGGATGCAATCGTGTTTTCTGAAAACTGAAGGGGGGATCAGGGACTGGAAAACTAGGCAAGGTGTGGGGTGTGGGGTGTGGGATGTCAGTAACCAGGGAACTAAGGTATTTTGTATTAGAAAGTATTAATCGGCGAAACATGGTAAAAATTGTTGGCATCAATGGTAGCCTGCGAGCTAAATCCTATAGCTATCAAGCCTTAACCTTAGCCATCCAGCGTGTGCAAGCCTTGGGCGCATCCACCGAAATTCTTGACCTGCGACAGATGCAGTTACCATTTTGTATCGGTAGCGATGACTATCCCGGTTATCCCGATGTCATCCGGTTACGGGAAACGGTACAGGAAGCCGATGGCTTAATTTTGGTTACACCGGAATATCATGGGGGCGTGAGTGGGGTACTCAAAAATGCCCTGGATTTGATGACATTTGACCATTTATCGGGTAAAGTGACAGGGCTGCTTAGCGTGTTAGGCGGTCAAGCCAATAGTAATGCCCTCAATGAACTCCGGCTGATTATCCGTTGGGTTCATGGTTGGGTGATTCCTGAGCAAATCGCTTTTGGTCGAGCGTGGCAAGCGTTTGGTGAAGATGGCAAGCTTTTAGATGAGAAACTCTCGAAGCGTTTAGATCAGTTTGCGGAAAGTTTAGTTGATCATTCTCGCAAGCTGCGGGGCGTGTTATAACATTTTTTACTAAAACATGACTGAACGAAGATTCGTTTAAATAGCGTGTTGGTTGTTTCTTGTTCTCGCTGTCCTGTTGCCAAAATTTAACGGAAGTGGTTTAATAGTAAGCCACTTATTTATCGCCGCTTTTAATGCATTGACAAGCTAAATTGTCAATACCTCTTATATTTAATTTTGTCAACAAATATAAAATTTAGTATAAATTTAACAATTATTTTTAGTAAACTTAAACTCTCATTTGTAAAAATTAAAATAGAGGGAGTCAATCACCTTCGCTTTGTTACTCAAGAATACCTAAGACCCATGATGATATCAGCCATTCCTTCACAACCGACGAGTGCTTCGGCTCAATGTCTTTGTAGCTATGCCAACACAACTAGCTCCCTGCAAGTGATTCGGATTGGTAACCCTAGCGCTTACAGTTTTGAGCGTATTGTTTTCCCTGGCGATCGCCTGTTGTTTGAAGCGGCATCAGATGCTCAACTCGAAGTTTTATCAACTTATCTGGGTCAAGCGATCAAGATTGAGAAAATTCCCTGTCACCAGTTGCAGGTTGAACTTAATCAGCCTCGGCTATCAGCTTAAGAAATAAATAGCATAAAGAAGGCACATTGGTACAGATTTTTAAACAAAACTTAACATTGTTTGAAACTCACATTGCCACAATCGATAAAGAATGGGGAGGAAGATCGGTTTCCTCCTCTTTTTTTGTGCTTGTGGGGACGTGCGATCGCGCCGAAATGCCGTATAATTGACCAGCCCCATAGCATCTGCCAGAGAAACCGCGATGAGTTACCGAATGGATCGCCGCGCTTACGCTGAAACGTATGGTCCGACTGTAGGCGATCGCATCCGTCTTGCTGATACTGAATTGTTCATTGAAGTGGAACGAGATTTCACCACGTATGGGGATGAAGTCAAGTTTGGTGGCGGGAAAGTGATTCGGGATGGGATGGGACAATCTCCGATATCAAATGCAGATGGGGCGGTGGATCTGGTGATTACCAATGCCCTAATTTTGGATTGGTGGGGAATTGTCAAAGCTGATATTGGGATTAAAGACGGTAAGATTTTCCAGATTGGCAAAGCTGGAAATCCCAATATTCAAGATAACGTCGATATCATTATTGGTCCGGGGACGGAAGCTGTAGCGGGGGAAGGGATGATTCTCACCGCTGGGGGGATTGATGCCCATATTCACTTTATCTGTCCCCAACAAATTGAAGTCGCGATCGCATCCGGGATTACTACGATGTTAGGCGGCGGTACGGGACCCGCTACCGGCACCAACGCCACCACTTGCACACCGGGTCCGTGGAATATTTATCGGATGCTGCAAGCCGCCGATGCGTTTCCGGTAAATTTGGGATTTATGGGTAAAGGCAATAGTAGTCAACCTCAGGGACTTGTAGAACAAGTGTTAGCGGGGGCAATGGGGTTAAAGTTACATGAAGATTGGGGAACTACGCCAGCCACAATAGACACCTGTCTGAGTGTCGCGGATGACTATGATATTCAAGTCGCCATCCATACCGACACCCTCAACGAAGCCGGATTTGTGGAAAACACGATCGCGGCATTCAAAAACCGCGCTATTCATACCTACCATACCGAAGGTGCAGGTGGGGGTCATGCCCCCGATATTATCAAGGTTTGCGGTCAAGCCAATGTTTTACCCTCCTCCACGAATCCCACTCGCCCCTACACGATGAATACCCTGGAAGAACATCTGGATATGTTGATGGTATGTCATCACTTGGATCGGGGGATTCCAGAAGATGTCGCCTTTGCCGAGTCAAGGATTCGCCGGGAAACGATCGCGGCTGAAGATATTTTGCATGATTTAGGCGCATTTAGTATGATTGCCTCCGATTCCCAGGCGATGGGGCGAGTCGGGGAAGTGATTATTCGCACCTGGCAAACAGCGCACAAGATGAAAGTGCAACGGGGCGTTTTACCTTCATCCTCTGGGGAAACGGTGGATCATGATAACTTCCGGGCAAAGCGGTATGTGGCAAAGTACACGATTAACCCCGCGATTACCCATGGTATTGCTGACTATGTGGGTTCAGTTGAGGCAGGAAAATTGGCAGACTTGTGTTTATGGAAACCTGCCTTTTTTGGCGTGAAACCGGAGATTGTGATCAAAGGCGGTATGATAGCCTGGTCTCAAATGGGAGATGCTAATGCCAGTATACCCACACCCCAACCGATTCACAGCCGTCCCATGTTTGGCAGTTTTGGCGGTGCGATCGCGGCTACGTCGTTAACCTTTGTCTCTCAGGCGGCATTAGACCGAGATATTGCGACACAATTGAAACTACAAAAACCTGCGGTTGCGGTGTCCAATACCCGGCAAGTGAGTAAGCGAGATATGAAATTAAACGATGCATTACCTGAGATGGAAGTTGACCCAGAAACCTATGAAGTTAGGGCAGATGGAGAATTGTTAATTTGCGAACCAGCTAAGAGTTTACCCATGGCACAGCGTTACTTTTTGTTTTAAGAGAACAGTGCGATCACGCTTTCTGCTGTCTTTGTCTGAAAGGCTTGGTTTAGATACTTCCAACGCCGTGATTACAGCAGTTTGCTCTGCTATGCAGTACATTATCGATCTCCCTAAATCCCATAAGCACCATTGTAGAGACGCGCCATGGCGCGTCTCTACATAAATGATGTGTCCTAACCGCTATGGCGGTTGCTATAGTAGCGAGCAAGATGCAAAGCCTGCGGCATGGCTTCGCTTAACGCACTACAAGGATTTCGCCATTATTGACATTAAGGTTTAAATGCCGAACAGCTTACAGCGCAAAGAGCCATAAACTAAGCTAGAACTTGGACTGTCATCTATAAAAAGGATTATAAAAGGGTAATTAACTGGGATTTGCTATCAGTAAGCTTTAGCTTACTTGAGCTATTAGCCGGAAATTTATTTCCCGGCTATTGACTCATAACTTAAATATACTCTTTCTTTTATTTTATAGCACTACGCTCTAAGGTTAGGACAAAAGAAGAAAAATTCAAATCGCTTGACCCTGAATTTCGACAGGCTCAATTGCCGCGAAGCGACGCCCTGAGTGTGCCGAAGGGTCGAAGGGTCAATCCCTTGCCTATTGCCTATTGCCAATTGCCTAGCGCTACGCGCTATACCGCTTCTTTTCCATATCCGCATAAGCCGCGTAAACTCCCTGCACGTTATACCAATTCAGGAAAATTCGGGCAATTTCTAAGGCTAATTGCGGCTTCCCACGATTAATCAAATATTGCAAGAAAGATGCCATGGTTCGTTCATTTAATCGCCCACCCACGGAAAGAACTCCCCACAGTATCCGGTGCAGCCATGTCATCTGAATCATCATTCGCACGTCCCAAGTGGGATGTTTTTGATAAAATAATACTCCCATGCGTCCCCGTTGAATTTCTCGGTCAATCATCTGGGGAATTTGGTCTAAATTAAAGGGAGGATGCCAATGATAGCCAACAGCCGCCGGACATTTAATCAGTTTTAAGCCTAACTGTTTGAGGCGAACACCTAGTTCTAAGTCTTCCCAACCATAGAGTTGAAAACGAGTGTCAAAGAGTCCGGCTTCCTCCAACCACTTCCGCGCGATCGCAACATTTCCAGTAGCAAAATAGGCGGCGGAGAAATCCGTTATTTTATAGGGTTCCGAACTAGGATTATCGAAATTGTTGGTATTAATCACCCAGCCATAAGTAAAGACGCGATCGCTCCCTAATTGCTGTTGTCCCTGAACTAATGCATCCGCATGGGCTTGGAGGAAATTCTCGGTAACGACTAAATCGCTATCGATAAAGATAATTGTATCGCCTTTAGCCTGCTCTACGCCTAGATTTCGGGCGGCGGCTGGACCTAGGTGATCTTGAGAGAGCGATCGCACTTTGGATAGTTCCTGACGATGAGAGTCCAGCCACTCTAGGGTGCCATCCGTTGAGCCATCATCCACCACGACAACTTCATAGCCAGTGACAACAGTATCTTCCCTGAGATGTTGGAATTCTAAGGCTCTCAGGCATTTTTGTAAAATGGGTAAGCGATTGTACGTTGGGATAACAACGCTGAAAAACAAGGATGAGGAATGGGGTATTACAGATGAATTTTTGTTCTTCATTCAGGGGTAAACGGCTGTAGAACTTATTAATTATGAATCAGGGCGGGTTTTGTTGTTCCATTAGTGGTGGGGAGGGCGGGTTTTGTTGTTCCGTTATTGGTGAATATCGGAATTTAGTCCCTAAACCCGCCCCTACGGTATCGTGCCAAATGTCACCCCCTTTTGTTTCAGCCAGCGACGGTAAGCTAGGGAGGCTTTATCACTGGGAAAATGACACTCCCGTTGTAAATCTAAATCATGTTCCAGCAACCGTATAGACTGCACCGTACCCGCAGCAACGTTATCAGCCGCCGCAATAACCTGCCAGTCGTTGAGCAAAACTGAGTCTTTGAACATACTTAGAGTATGGTAAACGGATAAAAGTTGATGACCGATAACGACAAAGCCGCCAGTGATAACTCCCCACTCAACCCCAAACGCAGGCAGTTTATCAAACGATGCGGTGTCCTCGGTGCAGGAATCGCCCTATCTGACTTAATTTTGCAATCAGCCAACCAACCTGTTGCAGCCGCACCGCTGCAAAAAACGCCCTTTGCAGGAGATATAAATAGTATGACAACTCTCAACCCTGGAGAAATTCCCCGTCGTCCCTTGGGGCGCACTGGCGTAGACGTCTCAGCCATTGGCTTAGGTGGCGCTCATTTGGGTAATGCGTCGAGTCAGGAGGAAGCAACACGCATTGTCCAAGAAGCCGTTGACGCGGGAATCACGTTTATGGATAATGCCTGGAGAAGGGATGGTGGGATAACCGCGTGGAAAATGAGTTTGCCTGGAAGATTTCGGTAGAGGAAATTAAGGGCAATGGGTACAATTTGGATATTAAGAATCCCTACCAGGAGAAAGAAAAGTATCGGGATTTAGGGAAAATGTTGGCAGAGTAAGCTGTTCGGCATTTAAACCTTAATATCAATAACGGCGAAAGCCTTGTAGTGCGTTAAGCGAAGCCATGCCGCAGGCTTTGCATCTTGCTCGCTACTAATACCCAATTTAAATGCATGACAGCTTATCAGGAGTTGATGGCAGGGGTAAGTGAGACGCGAAATTTGTTGAAAGCGGAATTGATGAACGCTTTGAATGAAGGTGAGATACTTGACTTGTTTAAGAAATCGGGTATCTGAACAATATATAAGAAGGAGGTTCACCAATGGCATATAGCAATTTCACGTTAGCTAAAGTTAAGGAAGATTTTGGTTTAACGGTGGATGAGACTCAAAATTTATTTGCAGATGTTGAAGGAGTTAAGCCATCGGATATTTTAAGTGTTACCTTACAAGATTATATTCCTTTAGCAACGGCAATTGGTACGGAAAAGGCGCGTTCTGAGTTTCTGATTGCACCCATTTTAAGTGAAGTTAGGCGGCTATTAAATTATCAGATTAGCTTGTTTTCTGGTACTGATTTTAATGTAGATATTGAGAAAGGACTTATCGGATATTGTGATTTTCTGATCAGTGCTTCTAGAGAGCAGTTTTTTATCAGCGCTCCTGTGATTACTATTGTTGAGGCTAAAAATGAAAATATTATTGGCGGGTTGGGGCAATGTGTAGCCGAAATGGTAGCAGCTCAGTTTTTTAATCAACGTCAAGGAATTGATATTCCTGTCATTTATGGGGTTGTAACCAGTGGTACGGCTTGGCGGTTTTTGACGCTGGATGAAACTAATGTCTGTATTGATTTAGTAGAATATTATATTAATCAAGTTGAGAAAATATTAGGGATTATTTTAAAACCAATTCAAGCTTATTTACCAAAGTAGGATGAGCAATGCTCAGGAGGTATTAATGGAATTAGAGACGTTTTTTGAGCAGTTTGAGTTGTTGGCTGATGCGCCGAATGGGGTGCAGAAGTTACGGGAGTTGATTTTGCAGTTGGCGGTGCAGGGGAAGTTAGTGCCGCAAAATCCTGATGATGAACCTGCTTCTGTTTTGTTGGAGAGGATTAGGGAAGAGAAAAAGCGCTTGGTTAAGGAAGGGAAGATTAAGAAGGGGAAGAAGTTACCGCCTATTGATGTGGATGAGATGCCGTTTGAGTTACCTTATGGGTGGGAGTGGGTGAGATTCGATAGCGTAGCAACAATACAATCTAACTTAGTGAAACCAGAATCTTATTCTAACTATCCGCATATTGCACCTGACAAAATTGAAAAGGGTACTGGCAGATTATTAGATTGCAACACTATCCAGGAAGATGGAGTAACTAGCCCTAAGCATTTCTTCTTTAGCGGTCAGATTCTCTATTCTAAGATACGACCCAATCTTTCTAAAGCAGTTGTGATAGATTTTGAGGGACTGTGTAGTGCAGACATGTATCCCATTAAAGCTTATATCTACACAAGATACTTACACTTTTATATTTTGACAGGAACTTTTTTAGAATTAGTAGTTGGTTATGATAATCGCTTGGCAATACCCAAAGTTAACCAACAGCAATTAAATAATACTGTTGTTCCAGTTCCGCCCCTCCCTGAACAACACCGCATCGTCGCCAAAGTCGATCGCCTGATGTCCTTCTGCGACGAACTCGAAGCCAAACTTACCCAATCCATCAGCGACAGAGAGAAATTAATGGAAACGGCTGTGCGTCAGGTGTTGGTGGCGTGATGATTGATTGGATTTGAGAAAGGCGACGCATTTATATTCCTGCTAACCGTCCCCCTATTAGATCCCCCTTCCATCCCCCTTAAAAAGACGGAAGCCAGCGGATGCGGGAGCTTTTGTTGCACGGGGGAGACCAAAGGATGCTTCGCTTTTTTTCTATGGGGGAGAATTCAAAGCCTCTCTCCTTGTAGGAGAGAGGTTGGGAGAGAGGTTTTCCAGATCCGGTGAAAAGTAAGATCCTACTCCATCCAACGCTTACATGCTGTCTGAGGATGAATGGTACTGCATCAATGCTGGTGGGCAATGCCCACCCTACGGTATATCAAGGGTTTTGGCGATCCAAAAATGCAAATTTTTAGTGCCATTGGGTCTTAGGATAGGGAAGTCAAGCTCAAAGTAGTACTTGGAGTCTTTATAACCAAGGGAAAATATTGATATGTCAATTGACTGGCAAACCGCCAAAACCTACGAGGATATTCTTTATCACAAAGCCGACGGTATCGCCAAAATCACCATTAATCGCCCCCACAAGCGCAACGCCTTCCGCCCTAAAACTGTCTTTGAACTCTACGACGCCTTTTGTAACGCCCGCGAAGACCAAAGAATTGGTGTTGTTTTATTAACCGGGGCGGGTCCTCACACCGATGGTAAATATGCCTTCTGTTCTGGAGGGGATCAAAGCGTTCGGGATAAGGCAGGATACGTTGGCGATGATGGCGTTCCTCGCTTAAATGTCTTGGACTTACAACGCCTGATTCGTTCTATGCCAAAAGTGGTGATTGCTCTAGTCGCCGGGTATGCCATTGGCGGCGGTCATGTCTTGCATGTTATCTGTGACCTAACCATTGCCGCAGATAATGCCATCTTTGGTCAAACGGGTCCAAAAGTCGGCAGCTTTGATGGGGGGTTTGGCGCTAGCTATCTCGCCAGAATGGTGGGTCAGAAGAAAGCACGAGAAATTTGGTTCCTCTGTCGCCAGTATACGGCACAAGAGGCGCTGGATATGGGTTTGGTGAACACTGTTGTCCCTGTAGACCAGTTGGAAACGGAGGGGATTCAATGGGCAAGGGAAATCTTACAAAAAAGTCCTATTGCTATCCGTTGCTTAAAAGCGGCGTTTAACGCTGACTGTGACGGTCAAGCGGGTTTACAAGAATTGGCGGGAAATGCCACGTTACTGTACTACATGACGGAGGAGGGGTCAGAAGGGAAACAAGCCTTCCTGGAAAAGCGCCCTCCTGATTTCCGTCAATATCCTTGGTTGCCGTAGTTTGACACTGTTCGTTAGGTCTTTCACTCGGTCGGGGCGGGTTTAGTCACTTATGGGTGAATCAGAAACGATAACGGTGAAACCCGTCCCTACATAGGGCTTGCTGAATAAGTGGTGAGGTGAGGGGGAGCAGGGGAAGCTGGGGGAGCTGGGGAAGCTGGGGGAGCTGGGGGAGCTGGGGGAGCAAGGGTACATTTTCCCTGAGCAAGGTGATGCCATACTTATGAAGGATGCTACCCCATTTCCTGGCACTTTATCCACTGTCCATACGCCTCAAAGTATTGATGGATCAGGGTTTCCGGGTTGTGCAGTAAGCCCTACATAAATTTTCTCAAAGATTAAGATTGGGTTATCAGAAATTAATTAAACAGGAATTCTCTTAAACGATAAAACTCAAGGGCAAGGTTGATGCTTTTACTCATTTGAATGAGTCCAATTGATGAAGGTTGTAAGTAACCTCTAACCAACCGATACTCTAGCCGAAGGTTATAAAAGGGAAATTACACAAGAGCAACTTTAGTTGCCACGTTTTCAGGGTTTGATGTCTGGACTTTTGTCGAGGGCGTCGGCTGGGAATGTCTCTGGGAGCAGTTTGTAGCTAAATCTTCTCTCAACAGCCGTTGATCATCAAGCCATATTTGCTCAAAACTTTCCCACGAGGGCGCAAAGGGTGGTAGGGCTAAGGAACAAGCTTTCCAATTGGCTTTAACGGGTACGCCAAGTTGCTGACACGTACCGCCGCGCCGTCCTTCAAGTTGGTAATAGCGACAAAACTGACAAGCGGACGTTGAGCATTTGAAGGTTTTCATTGGATGTCTTAAAAAATGAACGTTTAATTAGCTGCCTATATCTTCTCAATTTCCATTATTTTTTACTTAAACTATTAATATTTTATGTTTTCTTTATAATTGCTTTATATATGAACACATTCTCGCAAAGAAACGAAACAATCAGTTAAGCTTGGTCAGAAACTAGGTGAATTTTTCGTGAAACCTCATGGGGATCAAGCCCAAAGGATAAACCTAATGTATAGTTAGATACGAAATTTAAGCGAGAAATTCAAACAAGAATGATAAGTTAAACCGATCCGACAGGTCAGCATTCATAAGCCCGGTCAAGGCAACCGCTAACCCTGCCACTGCTTAGTCGCACACAAGCCACAAACGTGCCAGCGTTTCAGTTCTCCTGGCGGTGTGGGACAATGACATTGCGGACAAAGGGGTAGGTTCTGCGATCGCGCCTTAATTTTCGCCGCCCACTGTTCAAATGCCGTTTGGGGTGTAGGCTGTTCCACAGGGGGATCAGCAGACGATGAGACCTCCGGTTGATCCACAAGGCTGGGATGTTCCGATTCCTCAGTCTGGGGTAAGGTTTGCTCTTGATACCACCATCCGGGCGAAAAACGGATAGTTTCTATCGGCGTGGACAAGCGAGCATTAAGCTGTTTCAAAATAGAACGGCAATTTAAACTCAGATCTTGAGACCAAACCGAACTTGACGTGGCAACATAAAGAATTGAACGGGATAGTGAATGGGGTCGGGTTTGCTGCGCCCTATCTGCACCCACAACGTCAGCCCAACAGTCGCGGATCTGTTGAAATTGCTTTTGACCTTGCCAAAACGGCTGATTATCCAGTGCTTCTACTATATGATTAAGAGATTTCAGCATGAGTATTTATGCTTTCCCATACAGCTATCCTAAACCAACACCATCCTTAACGACTGTCTTCATTGTCACAATGAGCCTCTAACTCAACCCTGCCGAATTAAACGGAAGTTCCCTTCATGAGCCAAAAAACCTCAGCTAAAGCATCAACTCCTTCCTCCCCCCTGTCGATTAACCCTGTTTTGCAGACGGCTTTAGGTAGCCTAGACGTGCAACTCGAAGCCGAATTAGCCCGCTATCGACGCCAACGACGGGGACGTGGTATCACATCTCCCCAACTACCGGGGCGTTACCCCAAACAGAAATCGGCAGTCAATCAGCTTGAGCCGACAACAACGTCTCCTATTTCTATCGCCCCAGCCGCCGATTCTACGAGTTCTCCCGGAGACATTGATCGGCAATCCGCTCAAGTGAGTGGTTCTCCCACACCAGAAAAGAGAGAATCCCCAGAGACTGAACCCACTCCACCCCTGTTTCCTCCCCTACCTAGCCAGGAAGCCCCCTTGGTGAAGACTCAGGAGCAAAGCGTTACTGACTTCCCAACCCTAGAGGAATCCCTAGAAGGGGACGGTAAATTAGTTGTCCCGACAACGGATCAGTCTCAGCCAGAAGACTATTTAGAATCCTCAGAAAAATTACGGCAAACGTTAGCCGAACAGGAAACCCCAAAGGAATCCCAAAAACCCATAACGAATAGAATCCTCACTCCCCTCGGTGTCGGTTCGATTTTGCTGTTGCTGGTTTCGAGTGCGACATTGACCTATATTTTTCGGACTAGCCTAGGGCTTGACTTCTTAGAAACTGAGACACCCACGACGGCTGAGAATTCAACAGCGACAACCGCTAATCGGGAAAATGGATTACTCGGCGTAAATAAACCTAATCTTGCCAGTGATGATGAATTCCCAGACGTGAATATCAATACACTCCCTAATCTGAAAGCCAATCCAACTTCTAGTCCAAGTGCTTCACCCATCGCTCCCATCCCCAATTCACAGCCTCCAGCAGCGGCTCCACCCACGGCTTCAGTCCTACCTTTACCCCAGTTACCGAATCCAGCCTCAAATTTACCATCAGCCCTTTTAACTCCTCCTACCCCACCACCTCCAACGGCGACACCATCGGTGACACCAAATTCCTCACCCGCTCAACCTGAATCATCGACTAACAACTCCTCAGAAAAAGCGAATACATCCACCTCTGCTGCACCGAAGCCAAACAACGTCACCTCGAATCTGAGTGATGAGTTCTATTATGTGCTGATTAACTCCAGCGATAGTAGTGTGTTGGAGACAGCCCAAACTATTGTCCCTGACGCCTACGTGGTGAACGTACCCGCAGGGACAAGAATTGCTATGGGTGCCTTTAAACTAGAGTCAGAAGCCAAAACCCTGGTCGAGAGGCTTAAACAACAAGGACTTTCTGCATCGATTTATAAACCTGATTAATTGGGGAACTCTGAACCGGGAACGGGAAACGGGCAATGACTTAATACATAAGACCAACAAGCCTGAGATACCATAGTGATAAAGTTTTCCCCACCCCTAACCACAATGGAGAGCTGCTATGGGATTGATTGAGCGCATCGGGCGAGTGATTCGCGCCAACCTGAATAGCCTGATTGGACAAACCGAAGATCCAGAAAGAATTCTGGAACAAGCTGTGGACGATATGCAGCACGATTTAATCCAAATGCGGCAGGCTGTCGCTCAAGCGATCGCGTCCCAAAAACGTACAGAACGCCAAGCCTCCCAAGCTGAATCGACGGCACAAGAATGGTACAACCGCGCTCAACTGGCACTGCAAAAAGGGGAAGAGAATTTGGCACGAGAAGCCCTAACTCGACGACAAACTCATCAGCAAACGGCTCAAGCTCTCCAGGGACAACTGGGGCAGCAACGTGAGATTGTTACTAAACTTAAAAAAGATATGAAGACTCTAGAGAGTAAAATCTCGGAGGCAAAAACGAAAAAAGACCTTTATATTGCCAGAGCGCGTTCAGCTCAAGCCTCAGAGAAGATTAACGAGATGTTAGGAAATCTCAACACAGGCGGTACCCTGAGTGCCTTTGAGCGCATGGAAGACAGAGTACACGAACTCGAAGCCCGATCCGAGGCGATCGCGGAACTCTCTAGTGGTGATGAATTGGAAAAGAAATTTAATGCCCTAGAAAGTGGCAGTAACATTGATACAGAATTAGCCTCGATGAAAGCTAACCTAGGTGGTACAACGGCATCGGCACAATTACCGTCCGCTCAAGCCGGATCAGGTGGCAATGCGGAGATCGAGGCAGAACTAGAAAAACTGCGTTCTGATCTGGATAAATCCTAGTTGATGCCCACAGACGTGCCATGGCACATCCAAAGTATTATGAGAAATTGGGTTTCTGGTGAGGATGACAACGAAATATCAAGCTTTCACCCAAAGAAACCGGGTTTCTTGACCGATGTCCTAGCACTATTGAGCTGGAAGTTTTTACACTAGATAAATAGCCTCCTGTCTGAATACCATAATTTGATGAATGTTTCAATTACATTAACCCAGTGCTTTCTCCAAAAGGCAGGAGAGCCTCTATTCCACAAAATTGACCCCTGAGCAGGTTCCCAAGCTTAGAGCCTGCTTGATACTTAGTTTGTACATTCCGAGAGGATAAACAGCGTCATGGGACTATTCGATCGCCTGAGCCGAGTTGTCAGAGCTAATCTTAACGATATGGTTAGCAAGGCTGAAGACCCAGAAAAAATTCTGGAGCAAGCCATTATTGACATGCAAGAAGATCTGGTACAACTGCGCCAAGCCGTTGCCCGATCCATTGCCACCCAAAAACGTACCGAGCAACAATATAATAAAAACCAATCCGAAGCCAATAACTGGCAGCAACGCGCCCAACTTGCCCTGCAAAAAGGGGATGAAACCCTAGCCCGGGAAGCACTCCAGCGCAAAAAATCCGTTGCTGATACAGCCAATGTCCTCAAAGGTCAGCTTGAACAGCAAACGACTCAAGTAGACACCCTGAAGCGTAACCTAATTGCCTTGGAAAGCAAAATTTCTGAGGCGAAGACCAAAAAAGATATGCTCAAGGCACGGGCGAGCTCTGCCAAAGCCAATGAGCAGTTACAAAGTACCCTTGGTCGTTTGGGAACTAGCTCGGCAATGGGGGCATTTGAGCGGATGGAAGACAAAGTGATGGAACTCGAAGCCCGTTCCCAAGCGGCTCATGAGTTGGGTGGTGCTGACTTAGAAAATCAATTTGCTGCCCTGGAATCGGGGAGTGATGTTGATGATGAGTTGACGGCAATGAAAGCCCAGCTATCCGGTGGTTCTGTCTCTCAGCCCGCTTTAGAAGGCACATCAGAGCAGAAAACTGACTCAGGTGCTGCCCCCCAATCCGAAGTTGACGACGAATTGGAACAACTGCGAAAGCAAATCGACAATTTGTAAGCATCAGGCGTCATCAACAATCAGAGAGACGCGCCAAGGCGCGTCTCTACATCATAATCATGACATTTCCTTTGATGTTTTCTTGCGATCGCCTGAAGGCTTAGACTGATCGAGAGAACCTCAAAAAACTGGCTCAAGGACTGATCATTTGGTAACGGTTAGCCATTGTCAAGAAGTAGTGAGTCTCGCTAGAGTAGTCATTTGTGTTGATGGAGGGTGTTGTGAGTAACGTACTTGAGATTACCGATCAGGACTTTGAGACTGAAGTTTTAAAAGCTGACAAGCCAGTGCTAGTGTATCTGTGGGCAAATTGGTGTGGACCTTGCCGCCTCGTCTCGCCCTCAGTGAATTGGATTGCGGAGAATTATAGCGATCGCCTGAAAGTGACTAAGATGGAAGTTGATCCAAATCCCGTTACTGTGAAGCAGTATAACGTCGAAGGAGTCCCCTCACTCTTACTCTTTAAAAATGGAGAGGTTGCCCAGTTCCATGAAGGTGCTATTGGGAAGCAAAAGTTGCAGGAAATGATAGACAACGAGCTTTGAGTCTTGTCGGTGGTAGGGGTGGGTTTCACAATTATCATTTTTTGCCACAAAAATGTCACTAAACCCGCCCCGTCTGAATTGATGCCCTGTTCCCTGTTCCCTGTGCAATAACTAAACCATGCAGTTTGCTCAACGTTTACAACCCCTGCAAGCCAATGTGTTTGCTGATATGGATCAGGCGAAGGCAAAAGCTAAAGCCTTGGGTCAAGATATTATTGACCTATCTTTGGGTTCCTCTGATTTATCGGCATCGGATCACGTCGTTGCCGCTATTGAGGCTTCGCTGCATGACCCTAGCACTCATGGTTACTTACTGTTTCATGGGACGCAAGCGTTTCGTCAGGCTGTAGCTAAGGCGTATAGCCAACGATTTGGTATTCCGGTTGACCCAGAAACGGAGGTTCTGCCTCTGATTGGTTCCCAAGAGGGAACGGCACATTTACCTTTAGCGATTCTCAACCCCGGTGATTTTGCCTTGTTGCTTGATCCAGGGTATCCGTCTCATGTCGGTGGGGTGTATTTGGCAGGGGGTCAAATCTATCCGATGCCTCTGTTGGCAGAAAATCAGTTTTTGCCTGTTTTTGAAGAAATTCCTACCTCTGTCCTTGCCCAAGCTAGGATGATGGTGTTGAATTATCCCCATAATCCCACCAGCGCGATCGCACCGTTATCGTTTTTCCAGAAAGCGGTGGCTTTTTGTCGTCAGCATGATGTGGTTCTGGTTCACGATTTCCCTTATGCTGACTTGGTATTTTCTCCAGATAGCACAGCACCCGCCAATCTTAACGCCCTAGCGCCCTCTGTTTTACAAGCTGACCCCAATAAAGACATCTCGATTGAGTTTTTTACCTTTTCTAAATCCTATAATATGGGCGGCTTTCGCATTGGGTATGCGATCGGCAATGCTCAACTGATTAAGGCGTTGCGCCAAATTAAGGCGGTGGTGGATTTTAACCAGTATCGCGGAATTTTAAACGGTGCGATCGCGGCACTACAGGGAAATCAAGATGGTGTGCAAGCGATGGTAGCTACGTTTCAGAAACGGCGGGATGCGTTTGTGCAGGCGTTAAACCGTATCGGTTGGCAGGTTCCACTTCCCCAAGCAACGATGTATATTTGGGCAAAATTACCCCAACCTTGGCACAAAAATTCGATCCAATTCTGCACCCAGTTAGTTGAGGAAACTGGAGTGGCTGCATCACCAGGAGCAGGTTTTGGCAAAGCTGGGGAAGGATATGTCCGCTTTGCTTTGGTGCAGGAACCTGATGTGCTAGAAACAGCCGTGCAGCGAATAGCGGGATTTATGCGATCGCATAAGTAGGGTTTGCTGAATAAGTATTGGGGAGATGGGGTGAGAGGGTGAGGGGGAGATGGGGTGAGAGGGTGAGGGGGGGAGATGGGGTGAGCTCACAAGGGTAGGTTTTTTAAGATGGGGGTTTAGGCTAGACTTGGAAGACAGGTAGATCATCACTTCGACTTCGCTCAGCGACCGTAGACAAGGAAGAGTGAGAACGAAAAATAGGGCGTTTCGGCTTTTAGAAGTTAGTTTGACCGAACCGAATTCTGTACGGTTTTTCCCCCTTGTCTTCTTTCCTTCCTTGTCCTCCTTGTCTTGTCCCAACCATAAAATAAAAAACCTACACCTGTCAGGATGGGGTGAGGGGGAGATGAGGGAAACAGTCGTGCTTTTCGTTTCGCTACAAGTCTATACTTAACGATGAGTTCTTGATTCTTTAGCTTGACAAATATCACGAGATAGGGTATTTGCCGGATGCGGACGTTCAAAAACGGGATGATTTTCGAGGCGATCGCACGCCACCCGCAGCCCAGTTTGCCAATCTTGCGGTTCTGGTAAAATCCGCACATCCCACAAGCGTACTGTTTTATCCTGGCTACCACTGGCAAGTCTCTCACCATCCGGACTAAACGCCAGCGATCGCACCGCACCTTGATGTCCCCGTAATGGTTGACCCCGTAACTGACCCTGAGAATTCCATAAGCGAATTGTACCATCCCCACTACCACTGGCGATCGTTTCCCCATCCGGACTAAACGCCACCGCAAAAACGACTCCCTGATGTCCTCGCCAAGGTTCACCGATTAACTCACCTTGACGATTCCATAAGCGTACCGTCCCATCGCGTCCCCCACTGACAATCCTCTCACCATTGGGACTAAACGCCAGGTCAAAAACCACACCCTCATGTCCCCGAAACGGTTGACCCAAGGGTTGACCCTGACGATTCCATACGCGAATCGTACCATCCCCACTCCCACTAGCAATCGTTTCTCCATCCGGACTAAACGCCACTGTAAAAACGACTCCCTGATGTCCGATGAACGGTTGACCGATGGGATTACCTTGGCGATTCCACACCTGAACGGTTCCATCTTTCCCACCACTGACCAGAAATTGACCGTCTGGACTCCAAGCTATTGAGGTGATCCAATCTTGTCCAAAAAACGGCTGACCTAGGGGTTGACCTGGAACCGTCCACAAGCGAATTTTACCATCCTGGCTACTACTAGCAATCACCTGTCCCTGGGGACTAACAGCAACTCCTGTCACCTCATCTTTATGTCCGGGTAAGGATTGACGAATTAAATTATCCTGTCGCGTCCACAGATGAACTAAACCATCCTCCGTTCCACTGACCAAGATTTGATTATCAGGATGAAAAGCGACCGCATTAACCGCTGATTCGTGGTCTAAGCGATCGCGTTCTCTAGCTACCTCAATTGCCTGCCAAAGACTAGACGCAATCCGCTGATCGACGTGCTGAAATTTAGCATAACTTTGACCCGTTGTTTCAATTGCCAGTAATAATCCCTTAATCGGTTCCACTGGGAGCAAATTTTGGACGGTAGCGGCATTTTTATACAAGTGTTCCCGTTGAGCCATCTGTGCCGTTTTATACCATCGGCTCATCCCCATCCCACTGGTCAGACTCAATAGCGCGATCGCGAAAATTAATCCTCCCCTAGCTAAACCTCGTCGCGTTCCTTTGTGCTGGAGATTCTGCTGAATTAAGTCTTGTCCTAACGTAGATAAATGGAGATGATCTCGATAATACTCTGCCTCAGTTAGGGTTAACTCCGATAAAAATCGGTGCGGTTTTCCTTGAGTTTGCCACTCAATCGCCGCCGCTTCAATTTGGCGCTGTAGTCTCATCCCGTGGCGTTTTTCTTCGACCCATTCCTGCAGTTTTAACCAATGCTGAATTAGGGATTCGTGAGCAATCGTTACCAGGGTTTGGTTCCATTTTCCGGAGTGAGTAACAATTAAGCCAGCATCAATTAATTTTTGCATTACGGCTGTTACCGCTTTCGTGGAATGGCGATCGCTAATGAAATCGTTTACCGCATTTGTTGGGGAAAAATTGTTGAGTATTGACCCTTCACGATCTTCGAGGGCATAGTTTTGATTGTGTAGGGGCGGGTTTAGGAATTTTCGTTTCGCTATTGATAGTAACCTTGGTACAAAACCCGCCCTGAGTGAGGGTTGAGTGTTGACCCTTCGCGACCTTCGAGGGGATGGTTTTGAGTTAACGACTGAACTGTGTCCCGCTGCGCTAACCTTTTCCTCTAGTTTACCTGATTCTGTGTTCCCAGACATAGTATGAGACGTGCCATGGCACGTCTCTACAGATTTGAATTGGTTTCTAGAGTTTACTTTAAAACTCAGGATTAATTCAGACGGGTCTACTTGTCGCGCCGTAACTTGACCATTTTCATTTAATTGGATTAACGCCCCAAAAATATCTTTGGCAATTTCTTTCTCATTATCCGACAACGAGTGATAAACACGGTTGGCGTGTTTTTCGATTGTTCCTTGCAGCTTACCCCAACGATAATATTCGGCTACCATTAACCGATCCACTGGACGCCGTTGCCACAGTTGAGTTAACATAAACTGGAGCAACGGCAAACTGGCAGCATCCTCTACATCTAAGAGTAGTTGAGTGACTAAATCTGACTCAATCTCTACACCCACCTGCTGGGCGGGTTTAATAATAGCGGTTTTCAATCCTTCCCTGGTCATTGGCGTCACCGTCACCATCAGCGCCTGAATCTTTTGGATCAATTCTGGATAAGTTGCACAATGACTTAAAAAATCCGTTCGCATCCCGATAACCAGACAAAGTTGATTATCGGTACGTTCTAGTCCACCCAACAAACAATCAAAAAACTGTTGTCGTTCGGTTTCATCCTGACAACAAGTAAACACCTGTTCAAATTGATCGACTACCAGCACTAACCGTTGCTTTTCAGCCCTTGTCCGCACCACAATTCCTAATCCTACCGCCCCCATTTGGATCAGTTTCATGGTTTGTGCAAACTGATAGTCGCGTTCTGGGTTATGGGGATTGATAAAGGATCGGGCTAAATTCTGGAGAGGATGTTCACCGGGTTGAAAAATTAAAGTTAGCCATTCCTGAGTTCCTGATAAGCGTTGTCCCCGTTGAAGCTGATGCAAAAGTCCGGCGCGAATTAGCGAAGATTTGCCACTACCACAGGTTCCGATTACCGCCAGGAAATTGTTGGTGCGGATATGTTCGAGGAGTTTATCTGTTAACGTCTCTCGCCCATAAAAATACTGGGGATCTTCATTTTTGTAGTCAAAATAGGCTAAACCTTTATAAGGACAAAACCGTTCAGGTGCGCTGGGGGGTAAAGCGGGTAAAGATTCTGGGTCAGTTTCACGGGTACGGATTAACAGAATCGGATTCCCGGCGTTAGCAAAAATTAGGGGTGGGGACAATTGATTAATTAATTCTACTAGGGTATAGTTGGTCACCCAGCCAGGGGGATGCTTGCTGGAATCGAGTCCTAATAATAGAATGGACGCCAACTGACTGTAATGATTCGATTCAGTCGGATTCAGTTGTCGTGTTTGCAGGTTATCCTTGTCTCCCCATTTTCCCCTCTCCCCATCCCTTTGTGACTGACAGGTGGCGATAAAACAACGACTGTATCCCTGACCCCGATATCCCGGATCAGCTTGGGTGAGGTCAAATCCTTCATCGTTACAATAGCAATCTAACCAAATAATTTGCTCTCGAACTGGACTTTGTTGCAACAAGTCACGCAGCCATGACAGAGACAATCCCCAGTTACCGCGATTTGGGTTAATATCGCTGGTGGCTAAAAAACTGGTTTGTCTATCTTGGTTTTTGCAGAGTCCATAGCCAGAGAAATACAGCAGAACCGTATCGGGAATTGTGTTTCCTTCTGGTAACAAGAGTTGCACTAATGCGGCTTCAAGTTGAGTCAGGGTAACTCGAATCGGGGTGGTTGAATCAACAGGAGTGTTAAAAGCCGGAATCCGCCTGACTTCGACATTACCGCGATCAATCAGGAGTTGCGCGATCGCATTTGCATCCTTTGTCGGTGATGTCAAGTTTTTCAGGTGCTGAGTATCGTAAGTATTAATCCCAACGATCAAAGCCTGTCGATTCATAAGGAGTCGTCAATCCCTGTCAGCAGCATCCCGTTTTCCGGGCGTATTTAACTGATTCAGAGATTTTGCTCCTAGTCAGGACAATTAGGGGAGTTACTTAGAGGAGAAGAAGTTTTGTTGAATAGGGATGAAATTCGACCCTACAGGCGGGCACATTTTCCCATTATGAAGTAAGTCTCTCAGAAAACCACCACATTTGTCAATAACCGGACTAGCACTCAACGTTTAGATCCCCCTAAATCCCCCTTAAAAAGGGGGACTTTGAATAATTTCTGTTTTTTTGGCATCACAAAATGTGAAGCATCCTTTGGCTTCCCCGTGCAAAAAAAGCTAAGCAACATCTGGTCTCCCCCATGGAACAAAACGCGAAGCATCCGCTGGCTTCCCCGTGCAAAAAAAAGCGAAGCATCCTCTGGCTTCCCCATGGAACAAAACGCGAAGCATCCTTTGGTCTCCCCCTTTTTAAGGGGGACGGAAGGGGGATCTATAAGGGAAGAGGGGGATCTGAAGGGGGACGGAAGGGGGATCGAAAAAGGGGGACGTTTTACCCTGAAGTTGATATGGATAATAAATGTGCGTCCTTTCTTTGACCACTAACTGCTATGATTAAATCGATATTATAAAGACCTGTGTTACTATTTCAAGACTTTCATCCCCTAGTGGCGATCGCAACCACTCCTACCGCCGCCCAAACCCTACAGCCTCTGTGCCATAGCGCCGGGGGGACGTTGTGGCTTCCTGAGTCTCTTCATACCTCTGAACAGAACAATGATCCCACAGTATCGTTCTATCAGGGTTCTCTTAAATCCCATATCGCCTCCCTTTGGCAAAATCATCGCGCTTTTATTTTTGGATTAGCAACGGGGGCGGTAGTGCGCCTTATTGCCCCACTTTTACAGGATAAATCCTCTGATCCAGCGGTTATCGTTGTCGATGAAACCGGGCAGTTTGTCATTAGTTTATGCAGTGGACATCAAGGGAAAGCTGATCAACTGACGCGGATGATTGCCTTACAACTAGGGGCGACTCCTATTTTAACTGGGGGTTCTACAGGGTTAAATTTACCGGCTGTCGATATGGTAGGTATTCCCTTCGGTTGGCAACGGGGAGAGGGAGATTGGACGGGTGTCAGCGCCGCCGTAGCCAAAGGTGAACGGGTTGAAGTCATCCAAGAGGTGGGTTCGACGTTGTGGCAAAATCACCTCCCCTCAGGACATCCCTTTGTTTTCGATGCTGATGAAGAGACAGTTGATGTTAATTCAGCCAATTCCCAATCAATTAATGCCCGGATTTGGATTAGTTTTACTCAGCGTCGCTTTTCTCCAGACTCGGATTTACCCAAGGTGCAATGGCATCCACGGGTATTATGGGTGGGGATTGGGTGTGAACGGGGAACCTCTAGAGAATTAATCGAAACGGCGATCATTCAAACCTGTCAACGGCATCATCTAGCCCTAAGTGCGATCGCGGGAATTGCCACGATTGATATTAAAGCCTCGGAAGTGGGATTGGTGGAATTTTGTCAAGCCCATGATTTTCCCTTGCGAACCTTTCCGGCGAAGGTATTGCGATCGGTAACGGTGCCTACGCCATCAACAGTGGTGGATCAGGCAGTGGGTAGTCCCAGTGTGGCAGAAGCCGCCGCCTTAGTATGTAGTGAGCGCTTTAGCGCTTGTAGTGAGCGCTTTAGCGCTTCTGACACTAACGTACCGACTACGAACCTACTGGTAAAAAAACAAATTGTGCGGGCAGATGATCAACCCGGGGCGGTAACGGTGGCGATTGCTGTGGCGGAACAAGAGTATACGGGTAGAATTGGACAACTGTTGTTGGTGGGTATGGGACCCGGACAGTTAGACCAAATAACACCAGCCGCAAAAACGGCACTCTCGCAGGCTGATGCGGTAATCGGTTATTCTCTCTATATTGATTTAATTTCCCCGATTCTGCATCCTGGACAAATTATTGAATCTCTGCCAATTACCCAAGAACGCCAACGGGCGCAACGGGCGATTGAGTTAGCCCAGTGGGGATTAACGGTGGCGGTTGTGTCATCGGGGGATTGTGGGATTTATGGGATGGCGGGATTAGTATTGGAGGAACTAAAAGCCCAAGGGTGGGATGGGAAGACGCCAAGGGTACAAGTCTTTCCCGGAATTACCGCCCTGCAAGCAGCGGCGTCTCGCGTGGGTGCGCCCCTGATGCATGATTTTTGTGCGATTAGTTTAAGTAACCTGCTGACGCCTTGGGATGTAATTGAAAAGCGCCTGAATGCTGCCGCCCAAGCCGATTTCGTCATTGCTTTATATAATCCGCGATCGCGCACCCGCATCGAACAACTGACCATCGCCCATCGTATTTTACTTCAATACCGTTCTCCCCAAACCCCAGTCGCGATCGTGCGATCGGCTTATCGAGAGGATGAAAAAATCACCCTTTCCACACTTGACAAATTACTCGATATTCCCATTGACATGCTGACCACTGTACTCATTGGCAATCAAAGTACCCGTCTTCACGGAGATTGGATGATTACACCACGGGGATATTACCGCTTCTAAAAACCTAGACAAACCTACCCATCAGTAATTCTGCCTTGGTATAAGTCCACGGTGTAACTTTTGGTCGATAACCGTTAACGCTTGCGCTTGGCTGATACCCGGCATTGTTGCTCGATATCAGCCTTAACCAACGGCTCCCAGTTAGAGACACTATAGTAATCGTGCCTACGATTGACTACAGGGCATCGACCAATAAAATTATTAAATTGATATAGAGCGCTCCATACGTGCTTTCTCGGATTCACTCCGAGATAGGCGGACACAGAGCGCGGCAATCTCTCACTCAAATTCATTCCTCTTCTGGCAATTGCTAGGGCAGCTGCCACATCAGATGATAGTCCATACATGCGACTATATTTAACACAGCCTATCAAACTCGTGTAAGCTGGATTGCACAACTTTATAGTTATTCCTCGGTTGGATAAAATCGATGACAAAATCTGATAAAAACGACTGTATGCCCAGGCAGAAAGCATTCTAGCATATTTTTTTGTTCGCTCTCTTAATTGAGCTTTCTTGGTGGAAAAATCCAAGCTTTCGCACAGAACGGGGCAGGCAAAATTCCTGGCTAAAGCTGCCAATTTCAAACAAACATCGACAATTTGAGCATCTTGTTTACCTTTGGGTAAACCCGTCTGAAAAGGAATAGTTCCCTGAGCTTTTAAATTTCCTTGACCATCAACATAAGCCCAACCGATAGAACTAGGATTTAGATCGATACCCAAGGCACCATACTTAATTGCTCGGCTAACTTTCTCCACCGCAGCGGGCGTGAATTGAACAGAGACAACCCAACGATTATCCTTTCTATATAGCAATCCTAAATAGGATGCAACAAGTAGACGGCTTGAAATCAAGGTATAGCAAGGGTTTCAGTTTTGAAAATTGCCACAATCAATTTAGGATTGCTATAGAAGTGCCATGTTTTCGCCCCACTATTGGGTAATCTATTAATCTGACGGGAGAAGCTGCCAATTTTTGATGTGACATATTTCCCAAATTTTGCTTCTAGACAATCCGGGACTCTCAACACCTCGGCTTCGCTCGGTGTTGACGCTGAGCGAAGTCGAAGCGTCAACTTGATAGTATCCCCAGCCCATTGACAAGTTTGATTCCCATAACTTTCATCCTTTGAACCAACAATAAATACTGACCCTCTGGATACCTTCACTCTAATTTTTGCCCTCAATAGATGTTTAATTTGATTTTGAAGTCGGTGGATATATCGCTTTTTCTGATGCAAACCTTGACGCAGATGATGCCAGTTAGTTTTTCTCGTCTTGAGGTTTGATGATAAGGGAAAATTGCAGCCATTTTTGGAGGATTGCCAGTTCTTTTTTCCATAGAACTTCCGAGCCAACTTAATTTTCTTAGTGGCTCTGGCTACCCAATCTTTCCCTGACTGAACTCGTGATTTTAATTGCTTTATCTGTCTTTTTCTACATTCTTTGGCTGAGGAGGTTTTTCCTCTGGCTAATGCAATTACTCCGTTAGCATAACGCTTACTGAGTCCGTATTTCTCTTGCATAAGACTATTCCAACTGGATTGATTGAATTTTATTTCTTTATTTAATAAATGGTTAACGGTTTCAACTGTTGCTTGATAGAATATATCAGACAATGACGTTAAAAACATCTCCAAGTCGGTGAAGCCGATGGGGTTAAGTTCATCGGCGGGAGTTGGCAAGCCTTTGCAATAAGTTATCGTTGTCATAGCTTTTTAGCTACCTCCCTCAGTTCGGTCACTATTTTTTTTGTGCTTATGACTACGCAGTCCCTTATGTACCAATTAAGTCAACAATATCATATCGACTCCAGACCACCAGCCGTCCTAGAAGCTCATCAGCCAGCCGTTGAGTTCCCATCGGTGCAACGTGCAAGACCGTCACACAAAGTCGAGTAGCTGCTTCTTGGGGAGTTAAACTAGACATTCCTGTATTATATCATCAAAAATGTCTAGTTATGTAAATGATTGTCTAGATATTTACGGACTGTTAGTTAACCCTTAACGGTTACTCTACTAAATAGGGTTTGGAGTTGTGCAGCAAACCCTAAATAAACGATCCCAGGGGGGAAAACCAAAGCCATTAGAATGCCCTCCCCTTGACAAGGAGAGGGTTAGGAAGATGTCAAACCAATGGATATATCGTGTCCCTACGCTGTCTCTTAGAGACATCAAATAGGCTTACATGATTCCTAATGTGTGCAGAACTCCTTGACCCGAAAAGTATTCAACGAATAGGGCAATAATGAAGCCTAGCATGGCTAGACGACCATTCCAAATTTCGGCTTGGGGGCTAAAGCCAAATTTCCAAGCATTGCGTTCTTCGGGACTGGTAATGGTTTCGGGTGCTGGTGTATTTGATGGGTTTGTCATAGTGCAATTCTCCGCTTTAGTTATCTATAATTGCCTTTGTAAACAAATGTAACCTGGATTGAGGCTAACGTTATCCCTCTTAGGTGGGAAACTTATTCAGCAGCCCCTAGAATACCCGTCTATTGACACTCAGCCGATTAAAGCGCGGGGGCTTTCACCTCCGCTATCCTGTAACTTGATACGGATGGATAATGTTGTACTCCTACAAATTATGCTGATCGATTGAGTTCTGTTGATAGCTGCTGCCAATCGGGTAATCGAGCATCCTGTGTCTGCCGTTGAGAAACAACTATTCTCTGCAAAACTCTAAAATTCTCTAAAAATGCCATGTCTTCGATATCAATCTGGGGTTGTTGGCAAAGATCGACATACCGTCGGGCGTTTAAGGATAACCAGAGTTCTAAATCACTTAACATTGACTTCAGCCTAAACTTTGTCTCAGTTTAGCTTTGTCGATTCGAGAGTAATAGGGAATATTTTCGGATATTTTACTCACTAAATTAAGAGGAACCTGGTAAAAATACGCAAGAAAATACTTTAGGAATTAATTTGCCAGTAAGGAGTAAAGTTAATTCTGAGCAATTACCCGCTCGTAGAAAAGCTTATTCTATCCTTGAACAGTCTTGCCCACCCTACATAAAATCTAATCAAGTATCATTCGTCACCATTAACAGGCAATAGATGAGGGTAGGATAAAGACAGGCTAACTACTGAATGTTTTTATCTCCGGTTCTCTCACCGGATTTATTAGCAAATTAAACCGCCTTTGTCAAGACACCCCCATCTGGAGCTTGATAAAATCAATCACGGTTGCTAATCCGTCCTGAGTCTTTAAATTCGTAAATACAAATGGCTTATCACCTCGCATCTTTTTGGCGTCTCGTTCCATAACACCCAAATCAGCCCCAACCATTGGCGCTAGGTCTATTTTATTAATCACCAATAAATCCGATTTGGTGATTCCGGGTCCGCCTTTGCGGGGAATCTTGTCACCGGCGGCGACATCTATCACGTAAAGGGTCAAATCAACGAGTTCTGGGCTAAAAGTGGCGGCTAGGTTATCCCCTCCACTTTCTAAGAAGACTAAATCTAAGGGGGTGAACTTCTGTTCTAACTCTTCAATTGCGGCTAAATTCAGGGATGCATCCTCCCGAATCGCCGTATGGGGACAACCTCCCGTTTCCACACCCCGGATGCGATCGCGCTCTAATGCTTGAGAGTTTACCAGAAACTGGGCATCTTCCTGGGTGTAAATGTCATTGGTGACGACAGCGATTTGATAGGATGCCCGCATTGCCTTACACAAAGCATCCAATAAAGCGGTTTTTCCGGAACCCACGGGCCCTGCAATACCAACGCGAAATGTATTCATCAACCGTGTTTGAGATGTGATGTATTAACTATAAATTTACTATTATTTTTACGGCTTTTCTCTGTAGGGATGCGATCGCACGTCTGCAATGGCTGTAACCCCGTGTTACTCGATGAGCGCGATAAACGCCTCAATGGTGTGATTAGAATGACCAATTTTAAATACATTCATGACTATTGCTCATACAAGTCAACAGCTAATCTTTATGAGGACAGTTGTGATTGAATAAAATTATAACCCTGATCGAATTTCCAGATCATCCGGCAATTGAATTGATTCACTTCATTACTAATATCAGGATCATCAAAATCTCTTGTGTTCCGGTTGAGGAAACATGAGACTTGGGGTTGATACTGCCGCAGATGGCTAATAACTGATGCATAAACGATAGCATCTTGCGGTTCCAAGCCGTAATAAACTTCATAGTTTGCTGCATCGCTGAGAATAGCGGCAGTCAGTGAAATAATGTATGCACTTTTCAAGAGTCGTTCTCGATACTGTACAAAACGCTGTTTCTCCTCTTCATTAATCTGCATCAGCAACATAGGAATGTCTTCAATGTTGCTAATACGACTATGATATGATTTTGTACGTTTAAGTTGATTTAACTCCTTGACAAGATCTTGTTCAAGCTTCTTACGGCTGTTTTCTTGACGAATTAATTTTTCATGGGGTTCAGCCAAACTATAGGCAGGTATGACCAGTTGTATCCGTTTGGCTTCACAACGTTGCAAAATTTGTTCACAGCTTTCAAACTCTTCTTGCTGGAAGGCTAATTCCAGGACAAAGTTAGTTTCTACATAGACATTCACGCCATAACCTCATAATCAAACTTACCCCCAGCGATGGCTTCATATAGCCCTGAATCAACTAACCATTGTTGAGATTCATCAATCTCTACAGGGAATTTATCAGAATGCATTACTGGCAAAAGCCATGATTCAATAATCAATTCTAAACTCTGACGACTGATTTGTTTAGCCGTGATTCCAGCTTTTTCATAGTACGATTGAATAATAGGGCGTGCATCAATCGAGTAAGTAGGTTGGCTCTGATCGGATTGGGCATCAGCACCCGTCCATAAGTAGAAGCGATCGAGAAAAACCATCAGGAAATAGGGGGCTTTGTAAAACGTTCCGTGTGCGAGAATATTGCGGCGGAATTGTGCTGCCCAGTCTGGCGATGTATTGAGTTTAGGTTTAACTTCAATATCGAGAATTCGTTGACCATTACGGTTATAAACTGACAAATCCCAGTCATCATTCCCCTGAGGATAAGAAATAGGATATTGAATCGGCTTGGATGCTAAGTTACCTTTCATTTGGTTTTTGCCGCAAATGTTACTATAGTAATCCTAGCTTAGATGATCTAGATAGTTCGTTACCAGTAGGGGCACGGCATTGCCGTGCCCTTACTCATTCTGCTTGGTAGCAGATAACCTCTGGGGTAGGTAGGGGTTCTAGGGATGTAACACGTCACAATCGCTGTAACTCTATGCTGTTGTGGGAGAGCGATGAAGGATGAATAGTTCTTCGGTGCAATAAATTTGTCATTTCTGCTAAAAATAGCAGATTTCCCGATTCGCGATCAGGAGCAGTGTCGTGGGCTGGGGCGATCTTCTGGATCTGAACTGACACAGCTAAAAAGTTGGGATAAATTTGACAGTTGATAGCCGACTGTTTGATGGGCGCACGCCATGCGCCCCTACAATCCTAAATCCACTAAATTAGGTGTGCTACGCCAGATCACACGAGACAACTTGGTGTGATAGATTTGAATTACACCTTTATATTCGGCTCGTCTGTTGTGGCTAAGGATCGTTTTCATCAAGTTGTTAAAACAGCTCTTATTAAGGATGGATGGAATGTGACTCATGATCCGCTTAGAATTAAAGTCGGTGGAGTAGAGATGGAAATTGATTTGGGGACAGAAAGATTACTGGCTGCGGAGCGAGGCGATGAAAAAATTGCGGTTGAAGTCAAAAGTTTTTTAGCTAGTGCATCGGCAATTTCAGAGTTTCATACAGCGCTGGGTCAGTTTATTAACTATCGGGCGGCATTGCGTCGTGAAGAACCTGAGCGCATTCTCTATCTAGCTGTGCCAGATCTAACCTATAACAGCTTCTTTAAAATTGATTTTCCCGCATCAATGCTGCAAGAAAATGCGGTAAAATTGATGGTTTACAATGTTGACGTGGAGGAAGTTGTACAATGGCAGAACTAACGGATAAAGTAATCAAATATCAGCAAATTGTGCAGCAATTGTTGATGGATTATGCAGAAGTTAAGCCAGCTTATGGTGAGTTTGAGGTAGAGACGATTTTTGATACGCAGCGCAATCACTATCAAATTGTGCATCTAGGTTGGCACCATAGGCGCTGGGTGCATCATTGTTTAATGCATCTGGATATTCGGAATGAGAAAATCTGGATTTTTTACAATTCAACGGAGCATGATATTGCGGCAGAATTAGTCGATTTGGGTGTGCCAAAACAAGATATTGTCCTAGGGTTTCATCCTCCTTTCATGCGTGAAATGACTGATTATGCAGTGGGCTAAAAGGAGAAGGATTAAAGAGGCTGGTTGATGGACAAGCGTAGGCGTGACTCACCTTAATTGGTGGATTAGAATTGTAGGGGCGCAAGGCTTGCGCCCAGTTTAAACGTTAAATCTATTCCACAATTTTAGCTTGGTCAGTCCAGTAGTGGCGTGACCGGATTAAAATAGGACTTTGTTTGTAGTAAGCACTTTAGTGCTTTAACGCCTAGCTGGAGAGAGCTAAAGCTCTCACTACGAACCCACTTAACTTATTGGGCATTACCAATTAAAATAAATGGAGACCAATAGAAGGGATGACGATCAACCTGTTCAAGTTTTGCCTGACGCAGGGCTTCGCCTTTACTCATCCCTTGGTTGAGATTTTGATAAAACTGGGTCATAATTTCCGATGTTGTGTCATCCTCAGCATTCCACAAACTTGCCATCACTGCTTTAGCACCTGCCCGTTCAAATAAGTAGGCAATACCTGCAATTTCTCGCCCGTCTGATTCTTCTTGCAAAGCAGTTTGACAAGCGCTGAGGACAAGAAGTTCTGTATCTTTCATGCCTAATCGTGCAGCATTGGCGATGTTGAAGGGTTCATCGGCAAATAGGAGAGTGTTGGGTTCCATATCGATACGACGCACACCATCACAGTCTTCTTTTTCTCCTAGACAACAACCCTCAGCTTCAAAACAGCCGTGAGTGGCAAGGTGAATAACTGGAAAGCGAGAGGCGTGGTATTTGAATCTTTCGACAGTGGCGTCATTACCCAGATAGATTTCACTTCCAGGTAGGAGGTTGGGCAGAATTTTGATTTCGGCTTCCGCACCGGGTAAATTATAGGGTTCTTCCGGGATGGGATTCCCTAATCCTAACGCCCCACGCTGTAAAGATGGAGAATTTCCGGTGTCTCTTAATTGCAGGGAATTGACACTTAAGCGAGTGAAATAATTGATCGGATAGTCTTCAATTAAGAATTTGCCTGTGTCTCGGTTGTAAAGAGTTTCAAAGGGAATATAACGCAGTTTACCTGTGGCGATGATGGCAAGTTGGTTAGGCGATAATGCCTGGATTTGGTCTTCAATAGGACGAATTAATAAGTCGTATAGTTCAGTACCTTTGTCGCGGAAGCCGATTGCAAAACGGTTTTGCAATATCTCTCGGTAGTCAGTGATTAATTTATCTAGTTCATCCGGATCTACGGGAAGTTTTTTAACCGTGATAGGTTGGTCTTTGGTTAGGATAAAAATAGCGATGCTATTGGAAAAATATCTTCTATTATTCAGCAGCATCGGCTGAATAACTACTGTACCATCAGGGATACTAGCTTGAAGTTTATCAATATCATCAGGAGTGATTTCTAGGAGTTCGGCAACTTCCGGATACTGACGCGAGATTTCTTCAGCTTCTTGGTTTACCTCTGCTTCCAATTGACGAAAGTGGCGGGAAAGTTCCTCAGAAAATTGGTTTTGTAATTGCTGATGGAGGACTTCTAATTGTTGATTTTTTTGATTCCACCGCTCAAGGGCTTGTTGGGCTTGGCTATTACTCACTTGAGCATCAATTAGGCGCGTGTAATCAGCAAGTTCGGCGGTGCTGTAACGATTGAGCCATTCAAAAGCTTGTTCAGGTTGATTTTGCTCAATCAAGAGGTTAGTGAGAGCAATTGCAGAACCTCGGTTACTTTGTAAAAATGACTTTCGATTTTCTCGTTGTAAACCTCCACGTAATTCTAAGGTAATGGTAACAGCTTGTTTGAAATTCACAATCGCTTGCTGTGGTTCCCCTATATTAAGGTGAGCCAAACCGATATTATTGAGAGTTGTGGCTTCCAAGGAGCGGTTGTTCACTTCCCGAATAATAGGTAAGGCTTGGTTGTAGTATTCTAATGCCTGTGGGTGTTGTCCAATGTCATGGTAGACTACACCGATATTATTAAGAGTTGTAGCTTCCAAGGAGCGATAGCTTACTTCCCGGCTAATTTGTAAGGCTTGGTTATAGTAATTTAATGCCTCTTGGCGTTGTCTGATATTATTGTAGACTGCACCGATATTATTGAGAATATTGGCTTCCATGGATCGGTTATTCACTTCCTGAATGATGGGTAAAGCTCGGTTGTAGTATATTAATGCCTTTTTTGGTTGCCAAAGGTCACCGTATACAAGACCAATATTATTGAGAACGGTAGCTTCCATGGGGCGGTTATGCACTTCCCGAATGATGGGTAAAGCTTGATTTAAATATTTTAAAGCTTTTTTTTGTTGTCCGATATTACGGTAAGTTAAACCAATATTATTGAGAGCGGCGGATTCCCCATAAGGGTTATCTACTTCCTGATGAATAGTTAAAGCTTGATTTAAATATTTTAAAGCTTTTTCTGATTGCCCGATGTTGATGTAGACCTGACCGATATTATTGAGAGCGGCGGCTTCTCCAGAGCGATAACCCACTTCCTGATGAATAGTTAAAGCTTGATTTAAATATTTTAAAGCTTTTTCTGATTGCCCGATTTTGGTGTAGACTTGACCAATACTATTGAGAGCGACGGCTTCCCCAGAGCGATAACCCACTTCTTGATGAATAGTTAAAGTTTGGCTTAAATATTTTAAAGCTTTTTCTGATTGCCCGATTTTGGTGTAGATCTGACCAATACTATTGAGAGCGGCGGCTTCCCCGTAACGGTTATTTACTTCCTGATGAATAGTTAAAGCTTTATTGGAGTATACTAAAGCTTTTTTCGGTTGCCCAATACTATAGTAAATTTCAGCAATATTATTGAGAGTAGTTGCTTCCCCAGAGCGATAACCTAATTCCCGGCTAATGAGTAAGGCTTGATTGTAGTATTCTAATGCCTTTTCTGGTTGTCTGATGTCTTTGTAAATCTTGCCCATATTATTGAGAATATTAGCTTCCTCAGAGCCGTCTTCTGCTTCTTTGCTAATGGGCAGGGCTTGGTTGAGGTATTCTAACGCCTTTTGGCTTTGCCCGATGAAATTGTAGATTCTACCGATATTATTGAGAATGTTAGCTTCCTCAGAGCCGTCTTCTGCTTCTTGACTAAGGGGCAGGGCTTGGTTGTAGTAGTCTAAAGCCTTTTGAGTTTGCCCAATGATAAAATAGACTCTGCCAATGTTAGCAAGAATATTAGCTTCCTCAGAGTGGTCTTCCACTTCTTGGCTAAGGGGCAGAGCTTGATTAAGGTATTCTAACGCCTTTTGGGTTGATCCGATGATAATGTAGATCTCACCGATATTGTTGAGAGTAGTAGCTTCCCCAGATTTGTCAGCAACTTCCTGGCGAATGGACAAGGCTTGATTGTAATAATCTAAGGATTGCTGGTACTGAGCAAGTCGATAATAATTAAAACCAATGTCATGCAATACTAAGGCTTCTTGCTGTTTATTTTTCAGTTTTCGTGCTAAGTCTAAGGCTTGCTGGAGGGTTTCTATTGCCTGTTCATATTGCCATCGTTCTGTATGCTGATCAGCTTGGTCTAAAAGCGCCTCCCATTCTGCCTGTAAATCCTGTGTTTGCGCCCAACTCTGTTGAACCATCAATGGCACAGTTACAGGAACCAAGCCTATACTGATGGCTAAAACACCCGATAAAATTTGCCGCATAGCACCCAACCTTCTATAGTCTAACGGTCAATTGGCGTTGCCTTTATCGTCATCATTTGCCCCGACGAGTCAAATTCAATCGCATCCACGATATAGACACTATCTTTAGAAATCGAGAGAATATCTTGTAAATCCTCACGGCTTAAAACAGTCCCTAACCTGAGACTCGCTGTTTCTGGGTTTTGCAGTTGAAACGCCCGAATCGGCACTCCTTGCCAAACTTCCTGTTTCGTTTTAGAGGAGTCTTCTGAGCGAAACTTTCTCACTCTTCGCCCCTGTCGATCGCGAATCCACACATCCCCCTGAAATTCTATCCGGTTCACTTCACTCAGGGATAAGGTTTGCGAGAAATTATTCTTAGAAATCGTTAACCCCTGTTCACTCAGCGCCGTCAATTGACCAATGATCGAACTCCCGGATTTTGGCCACACCAAAGCATCGTCTGGTAACGCCACGGGTAACGATTGGGCTTGCTGGTTACTGGCTTGAGCAATCTCTCTGGGTTTGCTCATCGTGGTTTCAGCATACCCGATGACTCCAGGACTTGAAACCAGTAGAGTCAAGGTAATGATGTTCAGTGCTGTTTTCATCGCTTTGGTGATACTCCTAAAACCCCGTAATATGATTGAATTGAATAGCGCTGTGAAAAAGTCTGTGGTTTCCACTCCTCCTGATCCTAACGAACCCAACCTATTAGGCAAAGTTACCAGTCTCGTCGTTTTACTCGGTGCGGGATTGTACTTTACGGGTTGGACATACCGTTGGGCTTATTTTAGCTTTTTCAATCTTGAGGTTTCCACCCTCAACTTACCCTTTGAATCCTTCTATATCGCTGCATTCCAAGGGAGCATCCCAATTTGGCACGTTGGCTCTTCAAATGGGGCTGAAACCCTTGCAATTGCGTTACTTTAGGTAATGCTTTGTCCAAAACGGGATGCTCCCCATTCCAAGCCCTGTTTGGTTCTCCCTTCGCCATTATCCGAACCGCGATCGCGCTTATTCTCACGGCTACGGCGATTCACCTCACCCTCTGGCTGATTCAACATCCGGTGATGGCAAGTCTCACCACGCTCACCAAAAGAGTGCGATCGCCTCTTCTCAATTACGCCAGACAACACCCCAATGCATGGCTATCCCAAGGGATACAATCCTTGGTTAACTTTAGTTCAACTCAGTTTAATTCGCTGCAATTTTTAGGCTCTCTCACTGTTGAAATTGTGATTGTATTATGGGCATTAACGGCACTATTTTGGTTAGCCCAATGGCAAGCCGATACCGATGCTTGGATAGATGCGGTTAACGAAACCTCGACCCTACCGATTATCACCGTTGTTGCTCCAGATAACACCGTGTCCCTGGGACGTAAACTGGACAATCCTCTGGTTAATCCGTCCGGTTTCCGGATTATCGGCGATCAAGATTTATATCAACGGCTTCTGGGTAAAGAACTCACCGATACCAGCAATCCCGAAACCCCAAGAGTCTGGCGTTTACTCATTGATCGCGACGGTTATTTTTACATCTTTCCAGCTTTGCCCGATAAACGCGATCGCACATTAAGTCCACCTGTTGTGATGATGTATGAAAGTGACGGAGGCGATCAGCTAATGATCCTTAGTCCTCCAACCTCCCGGAATTAATTTGTTTGTCCAAAGTCCAAAAAGTTAGATGTAGGGGCGGGTTTAGGGAATCAATCCAGCTAGTCACCGATAATGGAACAACAAAACCCGCCCATTCCCCCATCGCCAGACAATCAATTAATTAATTGCAAATTGGACAACAAAACCCACCGGATTGTTAACCGCGATCGCACCTTTAAAATGTCGGGGTGAAAGGGTTGAGTCGGGCGGGTTTTGTCCAAAGATGATGGGTGACTCCATTAATTTTGTCCCTAAACCCGCCCCTACATTGGATTTTCTGTCCCGATATCAGATTTTTAGATTAACCTGAAACCTGATCACAAAGCTCACCTGATTGTTAACCGCGATCGCACCTTTAAAATGTCGGGGTGAAAGGTGGAGTCGGGCGGGTTTTGTCGAAAGATGATGGGTGGCTCCATTAATTTTATCCCTAAACCCGCCCCTACATTGGATTTTCTGTCCCGATATCAGATGTTCCGATTAACCGGAAACCCGATAACAAAACCCATCTGATTGCTAACCGCGATCGCACTCAAAAATGCCGGGGTGAAAGGTGGAGTCGGGCGGGTTTTGTAGAAAGATAATGGGTGACTCCATTAATTTTATCCCTAAACCCGCCCCTACATTGGATTTTCTGTCCCGATATCAGATTTTTAGATTAACCTGAAACCTGATCACAAAGCTCACCTGATTGTTAACCGCGATCGCACTTAAAAATGTCGCGGTGAAAGGGTGGATCAGGGCGGGTTTTGTCGAAAGATGATGGGTGGCTCCATTAATTTTATCCCTAAACCCGCCCCTACATTGGATTTTCTGTCCCGATATCAGATTTTTAGATTAACCTGAAACCTGATCACAAAGCTCACCTGATTGTTAACCGCGATCGCACCTTTAAAATGTCGGGGTGAAAGGTGGAGTCGGGCGGGTTTTGTCGAAAGATAATGGGTGACTCCATTAATTTTATCCCTAAACCCGCCCCTACATTGGATTTTCTGTCCCGATATCAGATTTTCCGATTAACCTGAAACCCGATAACAAAACTCATTTGATTGTTAACCGCGATCGCACCTTTAAAATGTCGGGGTGAAAGGTGGAGTCGGGCGGGTTTTGTAGAAAGATGATGGGTGACTCCATTAATTTTGTCCCTAAACCCGCCCCTACATTGGATTTTCTGTCCCGATATCAGATGTTCCGATTCACCTGAAACCTGATCACAAAACTCATTTGATTGTTAACCGCGATCGCACCTTAAAAATGTCGGGGTGAAAGGGTGGAGTCGGGCGGGTTTTGTAGCAAGATGATGGGTGACTCCATGTTTATTGACCAGTCTAAGCTGTTCGGCATTTAAACCGTAATGTCAATAAGGGCGCAATCCTTGTAGTGCGTTAAGCGAAGCCATGCCGCAGGCTTTGCATCTTGCTCGCTACTAATACCCAATTTAAATGCATGACAGCTTAATCTAAAAGCGCTAAAGCGCAAAAAAACTACAAACTCTTAAGCCTGAGAACTGGTGAACTGGTCTCCCTTTTCCTCATAGCTGAAGCCTTGTTTTTCACGAACGATCGCTAAACCTTCTTGCAGTGCTGTCAAGCGATCGCCCATCCAGTGATGTCCGGGAATTAAACCAGCAATGCCTAACTTTTCTAACCGACTCTTTATCTTCCCAGTTGCGCCAACAACAATCACCTCTCGTCCTTCATCGATCGCCTCTTGAATCGCATTTTCGATCGCCAAGGAAGACGTTACGCCCAGGATAGGAACTTCACCTAAATCGACGATCAAAACATCATAATTGACAATGGCGTTGTGTTCTCTGGAAATAGCTTTGGCGACACCAAAAATCATCGGTCCACTTAGATGGAACAGTAAAACTCGCCCATTCGCCACATCTAAAATGTGCTTTTCCTCATCAGTGAGAACAATCTGATCATCCGCATCAGTAATCGCTTTAACTGCATTTGATTGTAGTTTTGATAGGTTTTCGATGGTTAATATATTCGCGATAAATACCCCAACGGCTACAGCGATCATTAAATCCACAAACACCGTTAGCAGTACCACACCATAGACAATCCCTGCTGCTTTCCAAGAGATTTTGTGAACCCGCTTGAGAAAGCCCCAATCAATGATATTCATCCCAACTTTTAAAACAATTCCAGCTAAGACAGCGAGGGGAATAACAGAGGTTAAAGGAGCCGCCCACAACACCACGATGAAAAGCACTAAAGCACGGCAAATACCCGATAACGCCGTGCGTCCACCCGCTTGGATATTCACCACCGTCGCTGTTGTTGCTCCAGACCCGGCGATCCCACCACATAGACCCGTAATTAAATTAGCAACACCTTGACCAACTAACTCTTTGTTGGACTTGCAGTCTTGTCGAGTTAGACTTTCGGACACGAGACAGGTTAATAGGCAATCGATAGAACCTACTGTCGCCAACACAATTGCATTAACGAACATTAACCGCGCATTTCCGGGTGTAAAAGCAGGCATTTGTAGCTCAGGCAAACCCGGTGTAATTTCTCCAATCGTGCCAATTGTGCGAATCTCAACACCACTAAAGAAAATCAGCGAAATGGCTGTCCCAATCACTAAAGCCACCAATTGAGGCGGCATCACTTTTTTAAATTGGGACGGGTAAAAGAACAGAATCGCTAAGGTGATGGCTCCTAAAATTGTTTCCCAAGGATCGATATTTGTGATTAAAGTAGGCAGATTTTGGATTACACCCAAGACACCCCCTGGTGGGGTTTCTTGTCCCAAAAAAGGAGCCAGTTGCAGAAAAATTAGAATCACGCCAATTCCGGTCATAAATCCGGAAATAACGTTATAGGGCAACATCGTAATATATCGCCCCAATCGTAATACCCCAAAGATAATTTGAAAGACTCCTGCCATCATCACCACAGTAAATGCCAGGGCGAGATAATTGTCCGGATTATTCGCTTGAAGTCCAGCAATTACAGCGGTTAAAATAACCGTCATTGGACCGGTTGGTTCAGAGATAAGGCTCGGTGTACCCCCAAATAAAGCGGCAAAAAATCCAACTAATATTGCCCCCCACAACCCCGCCGCCGCACCAGCGCCCGAAGCGATTCCGAAGGCTAATGCCATGGGTAAGGCAACAACAGCCGCCGTCAACCCGCCAAAAATATCTCCTTTGAGGTTACGAACGTGAATTTGATTGGTTATTTGCATGAAATAGTGTTCTCGATTAACAAATTACGGTTACCCAAAGGAATAACTTATATAGCGCTACGCGCCAGGGAATAGGGATTGTTGATGAATACCCACAAGGAAATTTATGATTTCCATAGAGTGTATCATGGTCATTTTACAATTTGCAACAAAATAGAGTAGGGACACAATATATCGTGTCCCTACGATAAATATGTCCAAAACCTGAGACTATTCAGGTTTAGCCACTCGCTTTAACAGCACCGCTTGAGAATCGGCTAACTCAAAGCAGCGTAAATCTGCCAAGCGATCGCCACCATCCAAACCCGGAGACGCGATCGCGACTTGCCATTCGTTCATATCCAATTGCAACCAGTCTCCCACAGTAACCTTTATCGGTTCTCCCCCCATGTGCGCGACTATGGCGATTTGTTGATCATGATCATCAGGATTACTGCGAACCCCGTAATATACCGTCCGTTCCTCATCACTGATTTTATTGAATCGATCAATTCCAGCTAAATTGTGACCTAACCAGGGATGAGCATGGCGGAAACGACGCAAGCTCAGGTTATACTCTGTTCTTGCTGCATCAAGCTTGTCCTCATAGTGAGAGACATTACACAGTTCGTAACAGTCTTCCATGAACATCAACGCGAATGACTTGAGCTTTTCAAGGGTCAACCCTTTCAAGAAATTCACCATTTCTGGCTTATTCAACTTTTTCAGCGGCTCAATATCACACTGATCCGTATTGTCTCCCAAACAGAACTGGCAAGCCTGAACCACTTCGGCGAGATTGTAGTCCTTTTCAGTCATGGCAACTTGCAGCGCCCTGCCAAACTCCCGCAATTCCTCTAGCTGACTAAATCCCAAGGACTTCAACCGACTGAAACTTTCCGGTGCGTCGTAGAGTTCGGGCGTCACTTGCCAATCCAAGAACCCAATTTCCTCAGAAACCACCTTGACCCCATAGCGTTCATCGGTATTGCGGAAAAACATCCACGGGGCGTGCATTGTCGCATTGATAAAGTCCATGGGCAATCCGGGACTGAACCCATACACCCACAGCGTCACCGCCGGGTTATCATAAGCATTATTTAACACCTCTGGCAGCGTACTGCCTAAATTCCAATTAATCTGGGCATCTAGCGGAATTTGATTACCTCGGCGCACGGTATCATGATTACCACAACCCGTGATCCAATGATCTCCTTCAAAGATCACCTCACAAACCCGTCGCCATTTGCGATCCCAAAACTTTTGTAAGGCTGGGGTATTATGGGCAAAAATCAGGGGTCCCCATTGGAACGATTCCGGTTTCAGGTGAATTAATTCCCGGTACGTCGAAATATCTTCCCATCCTTCAGCAGGCCACGGACGACCATCTTCAAAAATGGTGAATAAGAGTCGTTGATGCCCTTCAATATCCTGAACCACATCACTCATCGCCAGTAGATAGGCATCATCATATTCCACCAGTCCAGACAGAGGATTAAAGAAGCGGAAATCTTGACCCCCATCAATCCGTACCCCATCAGCGCCCGTGTTAATTTTACGCCGCTGCATTTCCAAAAACATTGCCCGTACCGTCGGTAACTGATGGTTCAAGTCTTGACCGTACATATTCGGACCTTTGAGGAACTGGCGATGCAGGAGTAACTCCGATTGGTTATCTGCATGACCATACACCAGGTCATAGATAATTTGAATTGGACCGGTGGGAAAATTATGCAGGGTGGCGATAAAGTCTACCAATTCATCAGGACGCAAGCTACCCAAAAGCGCTGCATTTGTAGCACTCGATCCCAAAATTGGCACGTCATAACCCCAATCCTGGGTATGGGGTTTAGTCAGTTTAATTTGCAGATCATCTCCCTCTTCAGCCGTACAGACAAAAAATTCACTTTCTGGACTGTATTCGTCTCGGTACTCAATCGTGGGTTCTATGGGTAATAGCTGAACCGAGTCGTACCCCACATAGTTTTCTTCGGCTGGGGTTAAGGGAAGATTGCCGGCTAATTTACTAGCAATTTGGCGATAAATACGGGTTAATCCCTCAACCGTTCCCTCCTGAGAGGCGGTGCCAATATGAAGCTGTAAAATGTTCCGGGGGGCTGGCACACGCGGAAGCGTTAGGGGATCAGATCGGACGCTGGTGGCTTTGAAGTAATCCAGATCGGCTCGTTTTTGCTGTAAGCTTGCCATATCATACAGTTCCGCCGGTCCAAACACCCCATAAGGCATGGAATAGGGAATCGTATCCCGAATCGCTTGTAGGTTCCCTTGCTGATCGACAAAGCGCAGCCAGTAGAATGATCCCATCTGCTCACGGTTTCCGGGGCGCATTCCAGCAACCACACCCCAATGGTATTCCCCTTCTTGTTTCAAGAATAGGCGATCGCGACGAAAGGAGACGGTTTGCTCAACCGCCCGACAATCAATCGGCTCAAGGGGGGTTAAGACTTCCAGATAGATTTCCATCTTCCGCATCACCTGCGCCAATAACCGGGGTGTCCAGAAGCCAATTTCGGTTAACCCATCGGGACGGTAATGCGCCCCCAAGCGTCCGGCTATGGCTTGAGCTTTTTCAAAATAGGTGGCGTCTGAATGTTCAATGGTAGCTGCCCAATCTATGAGTTCTTGGGTGGCATCTTCAACCAATTGAATTGACGGTTTCGTATCAACTTTCACAATAACTTTTCTCGCAACCACTACCCAACTGCTGTACGGGTGACTGAATCCTGACTTTCGGAATCGGTTTACCTGTACGGCAATTCCCGTCAAGTTTAACAGTCCCACAGCTTCTCTGAGAGTAAAACACGTTTCTAGTTGATCCCAACACTCTGAAGGATGAAATCCAATTAGATAAACTACCCAGACCTGCTAAGAGCTGAGGTCTGGGTTTTTAGTAGCCCGCTCAGTCATCGAACAAGCTAAGACTTCGGCGTGAGCGCTCAGTCGAACGCTGAACATACTTAATAGTTCGGCTTAGCTTGCACGATAACCCCGTGCCTCCAGGCTGGTTTATAGACAGCCCCACAAGTGCAATATTATTGGCTCCATTAAAGTCGGCATCTCCATGCCAACCACAATGCCCACACCTGAAAGTCTTGCCACTACGGTAAGACTTTCCTTTTACCGGGTGAATGTGTAGGCAATTGTGACACATTTGGGAGGTGTAGCGAGGGGAGATAGGGATAACCTGAACACCTGCCCCAAGCGCTTTGTACTCAATGAACATTCGCAGTTGGTAGAATGCCCATGAATTTGAGCGTCTACGTTCCGTCTTGCTTCTGGGTTGCTCGTTGGTTCTCTCCCTAATTCCCGTAAGGTCTTCTATAGCAATAGAGGCACTATACTCAACTGCTCGTCTGACCACTGATTTGGAGATGTTGTGATTAAGCCATTGCTGGTAGCGTCTTTCCCGTCCCGACAGCCGTTTCAAGACTTCTCGACATCTGCGCCGAGTCGTCCTCGTGCCTTTCGAGGCTTTTTTCTGGAGAGACGCCCTAACTTGATAAAACTTATCTCGTACTGACTGAATGTGCAAACCGTCCCACTTTTTGCCCTCTGATGTAACTGCAATGTCTCGGCGTCCCAAGTCGATACCTATCACCAAGTCTTTCACGGATGAGTCGGGAGCTTCGTCTTTAATTTGGATGTGCAGGTAGAACTGACCATCGCGATGCTTACACAGTTGAGCAGAAGTAGGGTTTCTCCCTTTGAGTTTTCCCCTTTGGTAATTCCCGGACTTCAGCTCAATTCGCTCTCTGCCGTGAACGGTAGCAAGGCTTACCGTCCAGTCTTGTTCTCGGAAGCGAAACAAGTCTTTGTCACAGTCCATGCTGCTTGGGGCAAATCTTTTAACAGGTTTACCTTTCTGCTTGGCTACCTTGCGATTAGCAGCTACACGCGCACAAGCCCTAACTGCCATGTTAGCCACCAGATTGAATTTTTTCTTGATGGTTTGGTAGACTAAGGACTGGATAGCAATTTTGTTGGTCAGCTTAGGGTTTGTGTTTTCGTTCACGTAGTTACAAGCGTCCGCAAACGCCTGAAGAGTTGCCTCTAAGAAGGCAACTTGTTCAGGAGAGGGCTGGAGCTTTACAACTATTGTGAGAACTTGTTTCATGGCTAAACTATACCACCTCATGGGATAGAAAGAGAGAGATTGAAAATACTTCGGGGATTGACCCCTCGCATTTTCCGCTATCCCCCTACCCCTTACTTCGTTGAAGGGGTAGCCCCTCGCGATTCGGGTGGGAAAGTTAAAGTTATAGCAACCGCCATGGCTGTTAGGACACATCATTTATGTAGAGACGCGCCATGGCGCGTCTCTACAATGGTGCCGAACGTCCTAATCGATGTGTCTATTGCTATAACGGCGGAGAGCGTCATTTGTCATTTGTCATTCGTCATTCGTCATTTGCTCCCCATCTTCCCCAACACCCATCAGGGTATAACTCTAATACAGCCGCGACAAATTAATTGTCCTGGGGTTAGAGTGAGTTCTTCGAGATCAACCTCTGATCCTAAATCAATCGTGAAATGTTCTAACGTGATCGGGGGCTGTTGAGCATTAATGTGAATCTGGAGGGGGTGGAGTCGCAGTTGTTGAGGTGTTGCCATTTGAATGCCCGCATCAATCATAATCGGTATTTCTCTGGTCGCCTCCTTTGTCACAGTCCCCTTGAGAGTGAGTCGCTCCCCATCAATCGTAATCTGCTGCCAATTGATTTCGGATTCGTTCAGGGGTGGATACTGATCCGGTCGATTATAAGATTTAATAAATGTATTCAGTAAATCCGTTAAAGCATTTGATAATAAGGGAGCGTCCAGAGAGGCTTGCAGGTCACTCTCTCGCAGTATGAGTTGACCCGTAACTGGGACAGGTTCTAGGAGTTGTAAGGGTTTGCCTTTAAACACCTGAGTGAGATTGAAACGAATATTTGTCCCATCTAGCTGGATTTGCGACAGATGCAGTCCTTGATAGATAGCTCGACGAGCCGCAATAGATACCGTGGGAATGTATCCCCGCAGAATTTGGCGATCGCGACCCATCAGCTTAAACTGTAGTGTTTCCACTGCCTCCACCTGCGATCGCAGCCATAATTGCACGGCGGGGGATACCACTGTGCTAATCATCCGGCTGCCTTTGTCTGTCTCAGCTTTTGATTTATTAACGCCCATTGCCACAATTTCGGGTCAATCCTGTATTCTGACACAACAGGGATAGTCTCCGAGCAAGGCAATGAGCCGGTTAAAAAAACCAAACGCTTGCAATTCTCCGCATTCTTGTAATATTTGTACATGGTCTATTCTGGTCAGGGCTAGAAGTAGACTGATTCTCTCTAGCCACCTTAAAAGCCGGAGAGGTTTAACCAAACTCCTGCTGGATACTATAAGGATGGAGATCAACTTGGAACCAGCACGATCTGGGTTGAGACGAACTAGCTTACACAGGTAGTCAAGCCATGGAGGAAAGAGTACAAAAAATTATTTCACAGTGGGGTATCGCCTCACGGCGTCAAGCTGAGAAAATGATCGTAGCAGGACGTGTTCGGCTCAATGGCACTGTGGTGCAGCTAGGACAAAAAGCCAATCCGGAAACGGATTTGATTGAAGTGAATGGTCAGCGGCTCAAACCCAGTAATCGTCCTCAGGCAATTTATCTGTTGCTCAATAAACCCGTGGGTGTAGTCTCTACTTGTCGGAATTATCGGGTGTGTAATACCATTCTTGAGAAGCGTCGTACAGTTCTTGATTTACTGCCAAGCACGATTAGACAAGGTCAGGGTATCCATCCGGTGGGACGGTTGGACATGGAATCTACAGGAGCGTTAATTCTGACAAATGACGGAACACTAACCTATAAACTTACCCATCCTCGCCATCACGTTCCCAAAACGTATCGGGTTTGGGTCAAGGGTCATCCTCCTGAATCAATTCTCTCGGCTTGGCGTCAGGGTGTGGACTTGTCGGGTAGAACCACTTTACCTGCTCAAGTTCGAGTCCTCAAGCAGCAACCCGATAAAACACTTTTAGAAATTGTCTTGACAGAAGGGAGAAACCGCCAAATTCGTCGAGTTGCTGACCTGCTAGGCTATCCAGTAATCCATCTGCACCGCACGGCAATTGGTCCGATTCAATTACAACGACCGGGTGAACCGATACTGCTCAGTGGTCACTACCGTTATCTTGAAGAATTTGAAATCCGCTTCCTCCACAACCGAGTTCACTAACCCTTACGAAAACGTGCCAGCAGATATCAAGGAGTACCGTGTATGAAGGAGAATACGAGTCATTTGCAGCAGGAACAAGTTGAGAAGCTCGAAGTCATAGGCGCTCGCCTACGTCAGTTTCGCCTCGAACAGTCGATTACCTTAGAGGAAGTTGCGGCTCAAACCCGAATTCAGGCACGGCTTTTACAGGCGATTGAAGACGGAAAGATCGACCAGTTGCCAGAGCCTGTATACATTCGCGGCTTTATCCAGCGATTTGCTGAAGTGCTAGGACTCAACGGTACAGAACTTGCCAATGCTTTTCCGGTGGGAGCGAGTATCCAGTTGATCAGACCTCGTTGGCGGTATTTACCCGCTGCTCAATTGCGACCGCTTCATCTCTACCTGCTCTATATTCTGTTGGTGATTGGTTCGGTCAGTGGTTTATCTCACATTCTGAGTCGCTCGGCAGTGCAAGTGATTGAAGTTGACAATGCCCCCTCTGCCCAGCAGTTTCCGACACCGAAAAAGACTGAACCCAGACCACCGAAACAGTCCCTTGATATTAACCAATCGGCGGAAATTAGTCATGCCAGCCAAGATGGTAAACCCGTGCAGGTGGGTGTTACCCTGAAGGCTCAGTCTTGGATTCGAGTCGTTGTGGATGGTAAAACCGAATTTGAAGGCGTCTTGCCCGAAGGCACCCAGCGGACTTGGGTGGCGGATCAACAACTGATTGTCCGGGCGGGTAATGCCGGAGGCGTCTTGGTCGAGTTTAATGACCAAAGTGCTAAACAAATGGGCGCCCCCGGTGCGGTTGAGGAAATGACCTTTGCAGCTAATCCTCGGTCTTGATTGTCTGTTTGCTCAACAGATACAGCAGTTTGCTCTGCTATGCGGTACATTGTCGATCCCCCTAAATCCCCCTTAAAAAGGGGGACTTTGATCTACTGTACTTTATTACAGCGCAAAGCGCTGTATAACCCTCAAGAATCATGGGGTGTCCGACCATAAGTATAAATCAGGGTTTTGATGCGATCGCGCAGTTGATCCGTTAAGCTCTCTGCTCGATAACGCCATTTCCAGTTTCCCTCAGATGTACTGGGACGGTTCATCTGAGCCTCTGTACCCAAATCCAAGAAATCTTGGAAGGGAATCATGGCAAGATTGGCGACACTGCTGTAGGCTAACCGGATTAAATCCCAATTGATACCTTCGGGACTTAACCCTCCTAAGTACCGAATCGCATTTTCTCGTTCATAGTCGGGGATCTGGTTAAACCAGCCGATTGTCGTGTTATTATCGTGAGTCCCGGTATAAATCAGACAGTTGCGCTCTATGTTAAAGGGTAAATAGGGATTATCTGGACCGCCACCAAAGGCAAAATGCAAAATCTTCATCCCCGGAAACCCAAATTGATCCCGCAATGCCTCGACTTCTGGGGTAATTACACCTAAATCCTCAGCGATAATCGGGAGTCCTTCTAATTCCCGCTTCAGGACTTTGAAAAATTTAGCTCCTGGTCCTTTGACCCAGCGCCCATTCATAGCAGTGTCTTCACCTTGGTCAACCTCCCAATACGCCTCAAAGCCGCGAAAATGATCGATTCGCAGCACATCGACGTACTCGAACATCATCTTCAGGCGCATGATCCACCAGTGATAGTTATTCTTTTCCATGCGTTCCCAGTCGTAAATCGGGTTCCCCCACAATTGACCGGTTTCACTGAAATAGTCTGGGGGAACACCCGCCATCAGCGAAGGTTCGCCTGTTTCCTCATCAATGGCAAACAGTTCTCGGTTTGACCAGACATCGGCGCTATTATGGGCGACATAAATCGGGATATCGCCAATAATCTGGATATTATGGTCATTAGCATACTGCTTCAACCAAGACCACTGGCGGAAAAACTCAAACTGGAAGTACTTTTGCTCATAAATGCGATCGCGTAACCGTTCTCGCCACTCCTTCACTGCTTGTGGTTCGGCTTTAGCAATGTTTGGCTCCCACAAATGCCAACTCACATCATCAAAGGTGTTGTGGAGTGCCATAAATAAGGCATAATCATCCAGCCAATAGGCGTGACGCTGACAAAATTGCTCGAATTCCTCCTGTTGTTCCGGGGACGCTTCCCGCTTAAAGCGATCGCAGGCTTTGAGCAGGAGGGATTTTTTCAAAGGAACGGCTCGCTCAAAGTCAATAGAATCCGGGGGAAACTCCGGTAGATGGGCGAGATCTTCCTTTGTGAGTAGCCCCTTCATTTGCAGTTGTTCTGGACTAATCAACATTGGGTTTCCCGCCATGGCGGAGTAGGACATATACGGCGAGTTACCAAACCCCGTGGGTCCGACGGGCAAGATCTGCCAGAATCGCTGATCGCTAGCCGCCAAAAAATCAATAAATTGATACGCTGGTGAGCCTAAGTCACCGAATCCATAGGGACTGGGTAAGCAAGTGGGATGCAGCAAAACACCACTCGATCTAGGAATCTGCATAAAGGATAGACCATAGTACAGCAAAGCAAGTCCTATCGACATTAGCACGCTAGGGAGACGTTAAAAAAGAGCCATCGTGGTAGATTTAACTCTGCCGATAGAGGTATTCTGAAAACAACGAACCCAAGGCGATCGCTACCCGTTACCTGAACTTAGCTTGTGACTTACCGAAATCCAGTTCCCACCGTCGATATCATTGTTGAACTCATAGATCGACCCTCGCGACCGATTATTCTGATCGAACGCAAAAATCCCCCCCTAGGCTGGGCAATTCCTGGCGGCTTTGTCGATTACGGGGAATCGGTGGAAACCGCAGCGGTTCGCGAAGCGAAGGAAGAAATTGGCTTACAGGTGGAGTTAATTGAGCAGTTTCACGTCTATTCGGCACCTGACCGCGATCCGCGTAAGCATACCCTGAGTATTGTATTTCTCGCCACGGGGACAGGCGAACCCCAAGCCGCTGATGATGCCAAAAATTTGAATATTTTTAATCTGTGGGAGATTCCCACGAATCTTTGTTTCGATCATGACCAGATTTTGCGGGATTATCGACGTTATCGCCATTATCAGGTACGACCTCGTTATTGAGAAGCTGGGGGAGATGGGGTTGTAGAGACGTTCCGGTGGAACGTCTGGAAGATGGAGGAGATGGGGTAGCAAATAACCAAGGACGAATGACGAATGACGAATGACGAAGGACGAAGGACGATCCAATGAATGCGATCGCACAAACTCTAACCCCGATTGTGGGTGACTCTAACCTCTACCAGGGGGATACTTTACCTCCGCTATGGCAAGAGCGACTCAAGAGAGCTTATGGCGTAGACACGATTACCAGTACCCTTGTTTGTCCAACCACAATTCAACAGCTTTGTCAAGTAATGGAGTCTGCCAATACCCATAACTGGCGGATTCTCCCCTGCGGGAATGGGAGTAAATTAGCTTGGGCGGGTGTGGGTAAACCCGTTGACGTGGTGATTAGTACCCAAAACCTGAATCAGGTGATTGATCATGCGGTGGGTGACTTGACAGTAACGGCGCAAGCGGGTGTGAAATTGGCAGATTTACAGCCAATACTGCTGAAAACCAATCAATTTTTGCCTCTCGAACCCGCCTACCCGGAATCCGCCACTCTGGGTGGAATTATTTCAACGGCGGATAGTGGCTCATGGCGACAACGCTATGGTGGGGTGCGGGATATGCTATTGGGAGTTTCCTTTGTCCGCAGTGATGGACAACTTGCCAAAGCTGGGGGACGAGTGGTGAAAAATGTGGCGGGTTATGACTTGATGAAACTGTTGACGGGGGCGTATGGCACCCTGGGAATTTTAACCGAGGTGACGTTTCGCTTGTATCCGGTACAGGAAGCATCGGGGACAGTGGTACTCACCGGAGACGCTGAGGCGATCGCATCAACAACCCAAACCTTACTCGCTTCCGCCCTAACCCCTACAGCCACCGATTTACTCTCGTCGGGATTGGTAAAACAATTGGATATCGGTCAAGGGATGGGCTTAATGGTACGCTTCCAAAGTGTCACCAAAAGTGTACAGGAGCAGTCGTCCCGGTTGCTAGATGTGGGGCAACAGTTGGGACTCCAAGGCACACTTTATCAGGATAGCGATGAAGTGACTCTATGGCAATCATTACCAGAACAAATCTGGGGAATGCCCCAATCCACCTCAATTACTTGCAAAATAGGGATAGTACCAACGGCGGCAGTAATGACTTTAACTGTACTGGATACTCTTACCTCTGGAACGGGATTAGGGTTAATTCATGCTGGAAGTGGCTTAGGAAAATTGCGGCTTAAACCTGAAACAGTGAAACCTGAGACGATTTTAAAGATGCGAGAGCATTGCCAATCCCACAGTGGTTTTTTGACGGTACTAGAGGCTCCAATTAGTGTAAAGCAACAGCTTGATGTTTGGGGATACAGTGGCAACGCTTTAGATATTATGCGTCAAATTAAACAGAAGTTTGATCCAAAAACCCTTTTAAGTCCTAATCGATTTGTCGGAAATATTTGAAGACAGAAGCCACAAGAGTATATCTGACCTTTACAACCTTATAGTAAACCTGTTTTGTCCGAATGTAGGGGCGGGTTTCACTATTATCTTTTATTTTGCTCCCGGATGTGATTAAACCCGCCCCGACTAAACCCCTAAAGTCTCACAATTTATTTATTTCTGCACATCTACCTCAAATAAAGCAATATGCAAACGGATTTTAAATTTCCCACACCAGATTCAGTCAAAGAAAGCGCAGCAACAGCCCCCTTAGAAACGGAACCAGAGGAGTCTCAAGTTCCTGGTTTTGATCCTAAAAATCCGCCCAAACAAGACTTAATCGATACTTGTGTTCACTGCGGATTTTGCCTCGCCACCTGTCCCAGTTACCGAGTGATTGGCAAGGAAATGGATTCACCGAGGGGACGGATTTATTTAATGGATGCGATTAATAAGGGTGAAGCACCATTAGCTGAGGGGACGACACAACATTTTGATTCCTGCTTAGGCTGTTTGGCTTGTGTGACGACCTGTCCCTCTGGCGTACAGTATGATAAGTTAATTTCAGCTACACGCCATCAAGTTGAACGAAATCAGCCTCGGAGTTTAGCCGATCGCATCGTTAGGGCGTTAATCTTTAATCTGTTTCCTTATCCGGGACGCCTGCGCCCCTTTCTTGCGCCACTTTATATCTATCAAAAATTAGGATTACAAAAGCTGGTTCGGTCTACAGGATTATTAAAGCAAATAGTCCCCCGTTTAGCCGCAATGGATTCAATTTTACCGCAAATTACGTTAAAGTCCTTTCAGAATAACTTCCCCGATGTGATTCCGGCGCAAGGGGAAAAGCGGTATCGAGTGGGTGTGATTTTGGGATGTGTACAACGGCTATTTTTCTCCCCCGTTAATGAAGCGACGGTACGAGTATTAACCGCGAATGGCTGTGAAGTGGTGATTCCCAAAACTCAAGGGTGTTGTGCTGCATTACCCGAACATCAGGGACAAACGGAACAAGCCCAAGCCTTGGCGCGACAAATGATTGATAGTTTTGAGGGGACGGATGTTGATTATGTGATTATTAATGCCGCAGGCTGTGGTCATACGTTGAAGGAATATGGGCATATCTTAGACGATGATCCGGTGTATCGCCAGAAAGCGCAAGACTTTGCAGCGAAGGTGAGAGACGTACAGCAGTTTTTAGCTGAGGTAGGATTGACGGCTAAGTTGTCACCATTGACCGATAAACCATTGACAATGGTGTATCAAGATGCTTGTCATTTGTTACATGGACAAAAGATTTCCGTACAACCGCGTCAACTCTTACGAAAGATTCCCGGAATAACATTACGCGAACCCATCGATGCGGCGCTATGTTGTGGGAGTGCGGGGGTTTATAATATGCTGCAACCGGAAATAGCTGATGAGTTGGGACAGCAAAAGGTTGAGAATTTGTTGAATACGGGGGCGGAGTTAATTGCGTCATCGAATCCGGGGTGTTCACTGCAAATTAAAAAGCATTTGAACTTGCAGGAGAAAGAGATATCCTTGATGCATCCGATGGAGTTGTTGGATTATTCCATTCGGGGCGAAAAGTTGAGGATTAGGGATTAGAGAATCGGAGTAGGGGCGCACAGACGTGCGCCCTGTACTGACGTGCGGAATGGATGAAAATGGATAAACCAGGATTTCTGATCACCTAAGGTGTATTACTGTAGGATGAGATAGCTGCTCGATTGACTCATGCCATACCTCACCCAAGCCGAAGACATTCGTTGCGCGATCGCAAGCTGCACTCAAGCCTCTATCCTATGGTTAGATACGGAAGTCGCTGACTATAAAACCGATACACCGCAATTGTCGTTAATTCAAGTCTTGGCGGATGGAAATGACCTCACGGCTGAGTCTGTCGGGATTCTCGATGTGCTATATCAGCCAGAACTCGCTGATGAGTTTATTGCTAAAGTAATGTACAATCCGGCAATTGAGAAAGTCTTTCACAACGCTAGTTATGACCGGAAATTTTTGGGTAAACACAAGGCAAAAAATGTCACCTGTACCCTAGAACTGGCAAAAACGATTCCCTACTATCGCCTCCCTGTCCCCAATTATCAACTGAAAACCTTAACTGAATATTTTGGGATATGTCCCCAAGTGGATAAAACCGAACAAACAGGCGACTGGAGGAAGCGCCCCCTCTCCCCCCGCCAACTGGATTACGCGGCTAAGGATGTTGTCTATGTGGCTCACCTTCACCGTCATTTATTAGACCTCGCTCAACCTGACCCCGCCACAGAGGATATTGAAGCTCTAACCTTACGCTATCGACAAATCGAGCATCGCTGGAAACAACTGGATACGGAAATTCAGCAAATTAAGGAACGGCTAAAAGCAGCTATGCAAGCGCAAAATGTCAAAAAAGTCCATGGATTTCGTTTATCCAGTCAAAATCGTACCAGCAAAAAAGTTGCGTTTCATCAATTAGCAGAAGTGACAAAAAAACTAGGGATTGAGTTAGATATATCAGTACAATTGACGAAATCCCTACAACAAAAGTTAGGGGAGGTAATGGAAGAATTGCCCGTAGAAGAAGAGAATAAAACGACTTGGCGACTCTCGATTACTGAGCCAGAGGAGGAAGACTTGCCGTTTTGACAGACATGCCATGGCACATCTCTACAGGTATATCATGTTCTTTTCGTCGTTATCATCGAAATCCTGGAATTTTTAGAGGATGCGTAAGCAGAATTAGCCCTAAGACAGGGGGTGAAACTGTTGCCTATTGCCTATTGCCTATTGCCTGTTGCCTATTGCCTACCCTCACCAGAAAACTTATTCAGCAACCCCTAAATCACTTTAATCAAGCCGTGACGTACTCCATAAATTAAACGGGTAATTGCATCCTCAGCCTCAGGACTCAATGTATCTTCTAACGGTGCTGTCATTAACTCATACCACTGCGAGAAGCTAATTTGTCCAGTTTGCATAGTTTGGGCAAACACTAGGGCTAAATGAGATGAGCTGCGGCTGAAATTTTGTCGTTGTATTTTTTCTGCAAGTATCATAAAATTTACCAAATTCTAAAAATATTCTTTAGCCACACCAAGATTTTAATCAAAATTTTAGATTTTGTCTGTAAAAATGGGCGATAAACCCTGAGTTATTAAGTAAAGAATTGTAACAAAAACGAAAATTCATCGCTACTGTTACGGCTTTATGTTCAAACGCAAAAGCGATCGCACCCAACCTCTTATACTATCATGGACGACCCTGAGCGAAGCCGAAGGGTTTCATGTGGTGTATTTTGAGTCCTCCCAAGACTTAGAAATGGCGGATGTGGACATTGGTGAAGTGCTACTGGCGATCGCACGCCAGATTAGTCAAAGTTTAACCGATATTGCCCTGGTTGAACCCAGGAGGCTGCGAGAACGGTTGAATCGGTATTTGGGACCCCAGAAGAATCAGTTGGTGGATGCAATTAATCAGGAATTGATTGAACCTGCGATCGCATCCCTAAAAGCGATCGGTAAAAATGGATTGGTGGTGATTGTGGATAACCTTGACCGCCTGGATAGTCGCCCTTTAGATGAAGTGGTGGCAGATTGTGGGGAGGAGAATCGGCAGGCGGCGCAACAAGCCGCTAAAACCACCCAAGAAGCCGCCCAAATCGCTCAGAACGAAGCCCAGGAGGGAACGAGACTGGAACGAGAGGGGACGAATGCTATCAAAGAATTTGCATATCAACCGCTCAATGCTTTAGTTGCTGCCATGGAACCGACTCACCGAACTCAAGGGGCATCAGGGTACTGTCAACAGCGCCAACTTTAGCCCCGATGGGCAGCGGATTGTCACTGCCTCAGATGATAAAACCGCCCGGGTGTGGCGGACTGATGGGTTAGACTCGCTGTTAGCGCAAGGCTGTGACTGGTTGAATCAGCATCTGATATTTAATCCCCAAGATTTAGAAACATTAGCAGTTTGCCAAACCCCCGCCAACAAAACCGCCGCCGCCCAATTTTGGGTTTACCAGGGTGAAACCCAAGCAAGAGGAGGCGATTGAAATCGCAGCTACACAAACAAAGTCCGCCTGCGCGGACTAGGTTATAACGGGGGTAGCGTTCCCCGGATTTGGTATAAGGCTGGGGTTTGTAATGTATCCCTAATCTGATTCAGTGATAGGATTAGCTTCAGCATTGGAGGAGATTCTTCACTTCGCTTCGCTGCGTTCTCCAATGACATACAGCAGTTTGCTCTGCTATGCGGTACATTGTCGATCCCCCTAAATCCCCCTTAAAAAGGGGGACTTTGATCGACTGTACTTTATTACAGCGAAAAGCGCTGTAAGCTGTTCGGCATTTAAACCTTAATATCAGTAATGGCGAAAGCCTTGTAGTGCGTTAAGCGAAGCCATGCCGCAGGCTTTGCATCTTGCTCGCTACTAATACCCAATTGAAATGCATGACAGCTTATCCGGGTGTTGGGTTGAGGTGGTGGGTTGCTGGGGGAGTGCGATCGCATTCATAATCCTATTGAGTGATTTTTGGGAATGCAAAAAGAACTCCCCTCTCCCCCGGTGCTATACATTACCCACATCTTTCTTAAACATTGTGCGATCGCGTTTTCAAGCCGTTAGTTAAAATGGAACTTAATAGCTAGGAGTGAAGTAACTGCCAGGTAGCAGCGATATCTTGTAGTCTCTGCCAACCGCGCCAAATAGTTTTGACTCCAGGTTCACCATCATGTTTACGCCCTAAGAAACCGCCGAGTTGAGCAATCCAACCAACGGCTTGCCGGAGAGAAGGAGGTTGTTGTGGAGGTATAGGTTGAGAGTGAATAGTACAATAGAGAGCTTGCCACTCATGGGTCTGTAAAACAGTATCGCAAGGTGTATCAGGACTAGAGCGAGCTTGATAAGTGAGCCACAATAAGCGCCAAGCAACAATGGAATAAGTAGCCAAAGCACACTCAATACGCTCTCGTGTTTCCAATTGTAGTTGTTCGAGGTGACAACCGCTTTTAAGAACGTAGTGATAGCGTTCAATCAGCCAGCGAAAAGAGTACCATCGTATACATTGGACAGCTTCATCAAAACTATTGACAGGTAGGGTGGTTAACAATAACCAGCAAATGGGTGTGGTATCCTTGGGTGGATGAGATTCAGTAGCTAATACCACTTGAAGAGTAACTGGAGACAGTTTAGCTCTTTGGAGATGATGGCGAGGTGGTTGTATCTCTAGGGTAGCAAAGCGAACGGTTAGGGTAGCTTGCCTCTGGGGTCGCTGACCGTTACGAGGTACAGTAATGGTGACCAATCCCGCAACTGGCGCTTGCTCAATGCTGGCGTGCAAATACTTGGCTTGATGGTCAACACGACGATTATGAGTACCTCGGATCAATAGATGCGATCGCCTTTGACGAGTCATGGCAAATAAATCGTAAATATCCGCTTCGCGATCGGCAATCGTCACCACCTCTATGTCTTCAGGTAAGGCTAACTCGGTCGCAACGGAAGCACTTAGCCAGCATTGACTTTCTTTGTCGGCAGTCTGCCTTTGACGACGAGTATGTCGCTTGCCTACCTCTTGTGGATTACGTGCCCACACTTGTTGGTGTAGTACTCCTAAGGGTACGCCCAAGGTACTCACCGCCAACACCGAATGAACTTTTAATCCCGTCACCATTGGCTTGCTACTAATCGGACCCATACCCTTCTTGCTCGGATGGTGAGTGAAGTTGAGATCCGTTGTGTCTTGTATTGCCAAGACAACACTATGCTCTTGTGACCGTTCCACAGTACTGATTTGATGAGACAAACGGATGTCATCGGGTTTGATGCGTGGTGATTTCCACAAGTTGTAGGTAGCTTTGGTTGCTGCCCAATTTCCACAAGCCGTTGGAATGCTTTCATTCGGCTGTGCGGCTAAGTCTTCGACAATTTTAACCAGGCGTTTATTTCGCCGAGCATCACCTAAGTTAGCGTACCGCAATTCTTGGGCTGCCCATCGAAGTTCTTTCATTTCTTTATTTTCAGATGCGAATGCCACAAGAAGGGATTATAATCTCTGGCTCCTGATACATCCAGTCAGGCAATCCCATCCCGTAACCCGATCGCATCTGTAAACCAGCAATTGTACTGACTTGGACTACACAATTGCGCTCAGTCCCGCCAGATCGTGACGCGATCGCACAATGTTTAAGAAAGATGTGGGTAATGCATAGCCCCCGGTGGGAGAGGGGTTGGGGGAGAGGGGGTTGTGGCTTAAGTTGACACGACAGGTGCAGGGACAATAATATAACCCGTACTGACATCACCCAATACCCAATTCCGCTCAATCCCCCAATACCACCAGTAAGCCGCAATATAGGCACAGATTAAACTATCCAGTTTATCTTCTAGTTCCTTCAGCGTCGCCCCAGTCAAGCGTTCCGAAAAACTATCCTTTAAACCATCAATCCCATCAAGTTTTGGTTCTAAACTCGGCAATACCTCCCTAATTAAATGATAAAGTTTTAATAATTCCCCTTGACGTTCTGCCACTCTTCCTTTCTTATATTTCAGAATCCGATTTAAGCCAAACAAATGAACAATCGCGGGATGGGGAAAAACCTCGATTTGATAGCGTCCCAGGGTTTTGGGCGTTATCTGGGGGGCGTGAATAAACCCCCGTGCTTCCAAACTCAAACCAAACTCTATCGTGCGTTGGGCAAAAGGGCGCTGGCGATTGGCGGGATAGCAACCTGCGTGGTAACGGTGAAAATACCGATGGCTGAGTTTATCCGGGAGGCGCATTCCCGTGGCGTTAGGAATCAGTGTGGGGGCGTCTACGGCGATGATAGCGGGTTCAGTGGCGGCTGTCCAATCATCAATCCAATTGAGGATATCTGCTGTAGCTTGTTTGCGGTTTAATCCTAATAGCTGAAGCTGTCCATCTGACCAATTTAAGCAACATAAACCACTTGCACCCGACGTCCAACCGAGATCAATTCCGATAAATTTCATGGGATAAGTAGGTGGACACAATAAACGTGAACGGTAAAGAACTCGCTATCGCGAGAAGCAAGAATTGCTCTCATTCTTTTAGTGCGTTTAGCGAAGCCATGCCGCAGGCTTTGCATCTTGCTCGCTACCCATTCCCAATTTAAAGGCGTGACAGCTTAAGTCGAATGGCACACTCCAGTCAGCATTTTGGGATCGCCAAAACCATTAATATACCGTAGGGTGGGCATTGCCCACCAGCCTTCTCGTTCAATCACATTGACTCCACGGGTTGCACGGATTGACACTGAGAGGTTAACCATTCATACCAACCCTCTAGCCCAACGCCTGTTTTTGCCGAAACCTGAAACACCTGCATCTGAGGATTCACGGTTCGTGCATACTCAATACAGCGTTCCACATCAAAGTCTACATAAGGCAACAGGTCAATTTTCGTGAGAATCATCACTTGGCTAGCCCGGAAGATATGAGGATATTTAATCGGCTTATCATCGCCCTCAGTTACCGATAAAATCGCCACCTTTGCCTGTTCACCCAAGTCAAATAAGGCGGGACAAACAAGATTTCCCACATTCTCAATCATGACCACAGAATTGAGGGGAGGATTGAGTTGAGTGCAACCCCGTTCCACCATCGCCGCTTCCAGATGACACCCGGTTCCGGTATTAATTTGGACAACCTTACACCCGGTTGCTTGAATCTTCTGGGCATCATTCGCTGTCGCTTGATCCCCTTCAATTACATTAATCGGTAATTGTGCCTGTAAATCCTGAATCGTGCGCGTCAACAACGTCGTTTTACCCGCCCCCGGAGAACTAACTAGATTTAGCGCCAAAATATTACGCCCTCTAAACCATCCCCGATTTTGGGCAGCAATTAGGTTATTTTTTGCCAGGATATCCGCTTCCAGGGAAATTTTTGTACCGTGAACCTGGGCGTGAACTTGAGAGACTTCATCGTGGTGATTTCCCGACGAGTCGTGAGTGTGAGTGTGGGTGATGACTCGACCATCGGGTAAGGTGTGAGTATGGGAGTGGCTAGATGAGGAGGAGTGCGTGACAACAGACCCATCAGGTAATGTATGGGTATGATTCGGGTCGTGATTGGAGTTAGCCATGGCAACAACCTCCCCCGTTTCCGGATTGGTAAGCGTGGTGTCAGCGCCATCAGAACAGCCGCAGGTTACACACATGGTTCGACCTCCATTTCCTTAATTTTCAGTTCTTGACCCGATATTATATCCAGTTCTACACTACCGCATTCACAGAGACCAAAGGGTTGATCGAGGGGAATTTGAGCATCACAGTGACGACAGCGACCAATACCCGGAATTTCAATGATATCCAGAGTTGCCCCTTCTAAGGGAGTGTCTTTGCTACAAACATCAAAACAAAATAACACCGCATCAGGCATTATCGCCGCTAACTGACCAATTTCTAGGCAGACTCGTCGCACTTTCGCCCCCTGCGCGTGTTCGGCAACGATATCAACGATATTTTGTGTGATTCCCAGTTCGTGCAATGATCTATTCCGTTACAGAGGATCTCCGATTTAATTTTATCTCGTTTTTAGGTAAGAGCGTAGGTGATCAAGGGAAAGCTTCCCGAAGCCTAATTGAGATGCTCTTAGCCTGGGGAATATGTTAGGACATCACTTAGTCCAAGAGGGAACTCTTAACAGGGAAGAGGAAACATTAAAGAATGTCCTAACCTGTCTTAGTACCGCTATACCTAATCCCTTTAAAGGTACAGAAATACCTTGGTATCACTCCTCCAAAACCTGGGGCCAGTTCTGATTAGCTTGAGCAATATGTCCCGGAACATCCTTTTCCCAACGTTGCTGAATACGTCGATTGAAATTTAGGTAAAGTTTACCGTCCACAATTTTCCAAGCATTCGGATCAATCGGAGCCGTGTAGCCTTGGCTTACCGCCCAAGCGCAATACCCCCCATATTGAGGAGCATATTGCTCAGGATTATTGGCAAACAAGTCACGATTTTCTGCACTGGCAAATCGCCAAGTGACTCCTTGCCATTCATATTCAAAGTCAGCGCGACCTGAAAGCGGTTGTCCTTGGGTAAAGTATGCCACAGGATCAGTACCTTTAATCGCCACCCCATCCTCTGCATAGAAGCTGACTAGAGTTGTCGGCTTGTTAGCAGGATTAGCCACAGGGCTAGGATTGCTTTGTTGAGTTTGGCTTTCCACGTTAGCAGAGGGAGTTGTATTGGCATTATTGCAAGCGGTTAAGCCCAGCAAGACAATAGAGGCGAAGGTTAAGTAGGTAATTTTCATTGATGCTGGTGTTTCTGGAACTGATTTTCTCACTTAATGACTAGAATACTACTGGGTTCTGAAACGGTGGTGAAAGTTAGATGAGTTAAGACTGAGCCATCCGAAGAAAGCGCTTAAGTGGAATGGTACTCAATTAAGGCTGGTGGGCAATGCCCACCCTACGGGATATTTAGGGTTTTCCCTGAAGTTATACCAAGTTGCAGTCTAAGGTAGAATCTGTCATGCTGAGCAGAATGCAGTGAAACGGAATGACGCTCGCGCATCTGTCCAGATTCTCGTATCTCGTTCCTCGCTATAGCGAAAGCTTCACGCTTCGCTCTTCCTAGACATGATAGAACGCAACTTGGTATTAGTCCATTTTAATGGACTTGAGCTTTTAGCCCGGAGTTTGAACTCCGGGCTACTCCGGGCTACTCCGGGCTCCGGGCAGGTTTTCGGGCTTACTCACACCCTTGCTCAGAGGTTTCGCCATCGGGCATAATCACACCGCAAAGGTTCGCCCGTTTTAGGTTCGCATCAGTCAAATTTGTTAATCTCAAATAAGTCCCCCTCAAATCAGCCCCTTTGAGATTCGCATCGGTCAAATCTGCCCGTCTCAAGTCGGCTTCTCTGAGATCAGCCCCTCTCAAATCCGCATCTTTCAAATCAGTATCTCTCAGATCAGCAAGTCTCAAGTCTGCATCTCTCAAATTCGCCCCTTCTAAAGCACATCGGCGACAGGCTCCAGTTTCCAATAATTGGCGAACCTGATCCGCATTTTCTGCCCGGATAGGAGTCGCTAATCCTAATCCAGTCAGGAAAAAAACCATTACTAAGATTTTTGGATACATTTTTCCTTTCTTTGTCAAGTGCCTATAGATGTATTGTGCCAAACTCCACGGTAGAGATTTCTTTATATAGTCCCGAATCATCCAATCAATTCAACCTAACTGGTGAACTCTCTAGCAAATGAGTTCGTTACCCTGAAAGATAGTGACATACAGAAGCTTAATTATGAACGAACCAATTCGCACCGAAGAAAGCGTCGAAGAGATTAACGCTAACACCGTTCCTCTAGAAAATGAGTTACAGTCTATTGAACCCGACGTTGATACCACAACCCAAGTCAATGTCGAAGAATTCACCATTAGTGGCGATGACTTAGTGGGTAAAGTGAGGGAACTGATCCATCAGGGTAATATTCGCCGGATTATCGTCAAGAACGAAGAAGATCAAATCTTAATCGAAATTCCCCTAACCGTTGGCGTCGTGGGTGGAGTCGTTGGGGTGACGCTGTTTCCCGTCATCGCGGCTGTCGGCGCGATCGGGGCGCTGGTGGCTCGTTTGAAACTCGTGATTGAGCGACGAGAATAACGTTTGGACAATTCGGACAATCAGGGATTGGAATAAGGGCGGGTTTTGTCCTTCGGTTATCAGTGACCGAAAATATGGGATTCAAGCCCCGTCCTTTTAGGACGGCTTTTATTCCCTTTGTCTGTTATAATTTTGATGTAGAAGTTTTCCACGTCAATGATTGTACTAGAGTTCAAAGCTCAAGGGAAAACAACTCAATACACGGCAATAGACGAAGCAATCAGAACCGCTCAGTTTGTTCGGAATAAATGCGTCCGCTATTGGATGGATAACCCAGGGGTAGGGCAAAAAGATTTGTATCGTTATAACACCGCGTTAAGGGCTGAGTTTCCTTATGTTAAGGCTTTGAACTCTCATGCTTGTCAGGCATCTGTTGAAAGAGCTTATTCTGCCATTGCCAGATTCTACGATAATTGTCGGAAAGGACTTCTTGGCCAGAAAGGTTATCCACGCTTTAAGAAGAATACTCGCTCAGTGGAGTATAAGACTTCGGGGTCTTCCGGACTTAGTGTGCTAAACTATCAGTTTTAATAGCCAAAGAGCAAGCTAAATAAGGACTGTAGCCTCTAAGCTACTAAAAACGACTTGAAATCCGGGTCTAAATGTTTGAAGCTCTTGCTGTCCAAGATTTTTGGCTTTCCAACTAACAATTTAGCACACCAACTACGGAAGACCCGATTTTATCGAACGAGCGAGAAACGTTTAAAGTTTAGACAAAAGCGCGTCTCTCGTAAAAAGAAAGGCTCATCCAACCGCAAGAAAGCCATTAATCGATTAGGACGAGTGCACCTTAAAATAAGTAGGCAACGTGAAGAACACGCGAAGAGAGTAGCGCGTTGCGTTATCCAATCTAACGATTTGGTCGCCTATGAAGACTTGAGGAGCGGGAATTTAGCTAAAAATCATTGTCTTGCCAAGTCGATCAATGATGCGGGTTGGTATCAATTTAGGAAATGGCTAGAGTATTTTGGGACTAAGTTGGGTAAAGTAACGGTTGCTGTTAATCCAGCGTATACCTCCCAGAAATGCTCTAGCTGTGGTGCAGTTGTCAAAAAATCTCTATCAACTCGGACTCATGTTTGTCAATGTGGGTTCACCACAGATAGGGATTGGAATGCTGCCATTAACATCCTACAATTAGCCTTGAGTACGCTAGGGCATAGCGGAACTTGGGTCATAGACTCGAACGCTTCTGGAGATTCGACCTCTACCTTAGCTGGAGCAATCCTGCTTGGGCAAGTTGGGTCTATGAATGAAGAATCCTCGACCCTTTAGGGCGAGGAGTGTCAAAATCCGATTGAATGGCTAAACCCGCCCCTACAATTGGCTTAATGCCTTCTGTTGTCCATCAGCGCAAAAATTCTGAAGGCAAAAGCGGTTGATTTGTTTGTTCAGTTTTCAACGTCGGCGGACGTACATTCCCAGGCGTTGGAGGTTTTGGTGGAAGTTCATAGCGCTGCGTTCCCCAACCCCAATTCCTATCTTCAGGTTTAACCACAGGGGGAGTTTTTCGACCCGTTGGCAAAGGAATCCGTTGGCTTTGAGTGACTTTAACATAAGGCTGACCTTCGTTCGTAAAGCGAACCAGTTGACCTTCAAGTTCGGGTGTCTGGATGGTTTGATTTTCTACAGTTGGCAGTTGACCCTGTGGATCAAATAATGCCACAAATGATACATCAGCAGAGGGTTGCAAGGAGTCACCAATGGGCGATTGATCCAGTTGCCATGCTTCCCGGAAATGTCCATCGGGCGCTACTTGCCATAAATTTAGCGTGGCTTGCCATTTTCCGTCCTCAACTCTGACCACTTGACGATCCAGAATGGAATAAGGAGAATACGATTCATCGCGATAAACCGCCTGATCCGGAAACCGTAAATCGCGAATTGCGGCTACGGTAATTTGACTTTGATCAGGGAGATTAGTTGTGCCACTCAAGCTGTAGAGTCCAGGACGACCTGCGGCTTGGGAGTTTAGGGTTAACTTGATACCTTCTGAGTCTTGAAATGAACAGCTTGTACACCAAAGTAATAGTAGGACTACAATCGTCCAATTCCGAAAAAAAGATAGGCAGCGCATTTTATTTGTCATTTGTCATTTGTCATTCGTCATTTGTCTTCGGAGCCAAGTATTCCCCTGTAGGGGCGGGTTTAGGGACTCTGTAGGGGCGGGTTCAGGAACTCTGTAGGGGCGGGTTCAGGAACTCTGTAGGGGCGGGTTCAGGAACTCTGTAGGGGCGGGTTTAGGGACTAAAGTCAGCTATTCACCGATAACTGAACAGCAAAACCCGCCCTTTCTCACCGATAAGTGATCAGCAAAACCCGCCCTTATTCAATTGTCGGGGTTCTGTAGAGGCGTACATAAGTCATAAATTCTAGGGGACACAATGCTTCCACTACCAATAATTGTGCTGAATTGAGATGCTTCCCTAACCGACTACGTCTGGAACAGCATCGGATTTGATGGCTGATCCAATGTTATAGTAGTCCCATCGACTGACTATCATAGCAATTTTATTGGCATACTGTGTAGGTATGTACCATCAAATCTTGGAGCTGGGATGAACGAAGGTATATTAGCTTATTTTTACTGGTTTCGATAATTGAAAACGAAAAAATAGTAATGCTTGACTTAGCCAAAATAAAACTTATAGCTCAATCCTATTCTCCTCAAGAATTATTCGCTGCCCTAGTTTGGCAACGCCGCTTCAATGAGTTTGACGGTGAGGAAGTGATTACGGATCTTGCCAAAAACTCGTCTTTATGGGCAAGTTTTATGTTCACAAAACCGATTTTTGCCCCCGACGAAAATGGTTTGAGCTTTGGCGGTGTGATTGATACGCTTCTGGCAATGGCAAACTATCGTCCAATGCCGGAAACCAGTATTCTTCGTTTTGTCGCTTATCCAGCAGATACACTCTATATTCTGGCAGAAAACCAAGACACAATCGTGTCTCAGCTTTTAGACTTAGGCAAAAAGTGGCGAGCTGACTCAGTAGATATAACGGATGGTACAAATGAAGACTACACTTGGCGACTCAAACGGCGACTGATGGCTCGATTAGAAGCTGGGGTTTCGGATCAGGAAATGCAACGCGATCGCGACGCGGTGGTGATGTCCTATTGGTGGGATTGAAGGTTAACCGAAGCTTTCCTTATCCCCTACTGTACAATAATTGAACAAGCAGACCTGATAGGAATAACGCGCTGGCAGAATGCTGGCTTAGATCATGGCTGATCCAAACTGGGAAACCCTGAAGACGTTTCTCCACCAATTGTTGTTGATTACTTTACCCAGCAACGAGGATGTATCTGTGGTGCATACGTTCCTGGCAGAGAACTCTGATAAGCTGAATGAGACGTTTGCCCTGGTGCTACAGGAATGGGCGATCGCAAGGTTGGCTGAATTGGATGATCGTCACAAGCCGGATCTGGCGAGACGCCTGCGGGGAATTAGTCAGTTTATTAACCAGTTTCCTGGCGGCGATCGCACGGATCATCTGGAAATTGTCCGCATTAGCTACGAAATTGCGGCTCAGGTTTTCACTCAGGCTGATGATCCCCAGGATTGGGCGGAAACTAACTATTATTTAGGGTTAATTTATTTAGAGCGGAATAAAGGCGATCGCATCAGGAACCTACGCCAAGCCATTCAACGATTGGAAGCCGCTTTAACCGTCTACACCGCCGCGTTTCCCGATCAACGAGCCGAGATAGAAATGCATCTGGAATGCGCCTACCTAGAAATTCGACAGCATGAGTCAATTGAACCCAGCCATCCTATCCTATCCTCAACCCCTGCATCGTCTCCGTCAGCAACCCCCCAAGTCAGTGAAGCCGAAATCGCCGCGATTCAACCCCCTGCATTTCGTGCGATCGCTCAAAGCCTACTCGACGGGGAAAAGTTAACCGCTGTAGAAATTACTCCCGCTTCCCAGGAAAAGGCGGAACCCTTACCCCAGGATTTACCCCAGGTTCTCCACTACGCCTTAAATACCATTGGCATCAACTCTCTATGGTCTCATCAGTACGCCTCATTACAGGCGTTGCGTCAAGGAGGAGATATTTTACTCTCCACCCCAACAGCCAGTGGCAAAACTCTGGCGTTTCTTCTCCCGATTCTGGAAACCTGTCTGAGCAATCCCCACGCCACCGCCCTATTTATTTTTCCCTTAAAGGCATTGGCGGTGGATCAGTTGCGGCAAATTCACGACATTATTGACCTGATCCCGAAGTTTCAGCGGATTAATGTAGTGATGCTGACGGGAGATGTTCCCATGGCTGAACGGATTAAATTATTAGAACAATCACCGCAAATTATTTGTATCACCCCTGACTTACTCCACCATCAACTTTTTAAAGTTTTTAAACCACAATGGCAATCGTGGCAATTGTTTCTGAGAAATCTGCGTTATTTAGTGATTGATGAAGCCCATACTTATCGCGGTAGTTTTGGTGCCCACTTTGCCAATCTAATGCGACGATTACGATTAGCGATCGACCAAAGTGGTGGCGATTCCACTCAATTACAACATATCTTTGCCACGGCGACGATTGGCAATCCAGGGGAATTAGCCGAAACCTTTAGTGGAAGACAGGGAAATTTATCCCTAATCGAGAACAGTGGTGCAGCAACGGCGGCGCGGACAACCCTCTGTTTAGCCCCATCTAAGTATGCCAATATGGACTCTTGTGCGATTGTCCTATCTTGGTTAGAGCAAGGATTAAAGGGGATTGTTTTTTGCAATAGTCGCATTTCCCTAAAATCTCTCTTAAATCAAATCCAAGAACATCTAGAGCAACGGGGACAAGGCTATCTTAAATCCCAAGTCAGGATATTTTATGGTTCGCTGAAATCTCATCATCGTCGCCAAATTATTCAGCAACTGAGTGCGGGAGAAATTAGCATTATTCTGGCAACCTCAGCCTTAGAAGCTGGGATTGATATTCCGGAACTGGATTGTTGCTTACTGCGCGGTTATCCCGGTTCACTGATGCAGTTACGTCAACGTCAAGGAAGGGCGGGACGGAAAAGCCCTGGTTTAGTTATTTTTCTGCCCATTGCCCAAAACGCCTTGGATTATTTTTATGGGAATAACCCGGACTTATTATTAAGAGGTGAAGTTGAAAGTGCGGTATGTAATCCCGATTATCAAGTTTTCCTCAAACAGCATTTACTCTGTGGGGCTTGTGAGAGTGGGATTCCGTTGGAGAAATTCTATCAATATTTTGGTCAATCTGCCGCAGACATTGCTATTCAGTTGATGAATCAAAACCAGTTATCCCTCTCTCGCCACCAGCACTTGTGGACGAAACCTTATCCCCATAAAGACGTGCAAATGCGAGGAACGAACCATTTTACGGTGACATTAGTGGATCAACAGACGGGGGAAGAATTTGAGGAATTGGATGAAAAGCACGCCCAGCGAGAAGTCTTTCCTGAGGCAATTTATCAGCATCAGTCACCTTGGGGCGATCGGGTTTGGTATTCTTGTCAAAGTCTGGATTTGGAAAATCAACAGGCAATTTTAAAACCTCTAGCTGAAGATCCCCAGCAGTTAACTCGTGCGGAACAAGAAACTGAGATTGAACTCAAATCTTACTTAGCTGAACCGAAGATTTTGCCAACCAGAATTCCGGAAGGACGAATACGCCTAATTCTGGGTTGGGGAGAAATTACCGATTATGTTAATGGATATACACTCTACAGTCTAGAATACGACAAAACCTGCCAAAATTTTCAATGTCGGCGGTATCATACACCTGTCAAAGAAGCTCAATGTCCAGACTGTCGGCGCAGAACACGGTTTGCTGAAATCCAGAAACGGATTAAAACGGTGAATTTTGAGCAGCCTTATTTAACTCGACTGGAAGCACCTGTACTGCAAATTGAAGTTAATCAACCGATTCAGGACTATTTGACTCAACAGGTTAAAGGAATCAAACAAAAATTGGTTCAGCAGTATGGGAAGAATATTCCTAGTGACTATACCTGTCTTTGGTCTTGCCCGCCAGAACGGATTGCGTTACATTCTATTACCCACCAAATTAATTTGGCTGTACCCTTATTAATTTTGAGTGAGACTCAGGAGGTAAATAGTCTAATCGTGAACAAACCTAACCGTCAACACACCTTACCCACAATTGGCTATTGGTTTGATACAACCCCGGGGGGAAATGGGGTATCTGAGGCTATTTTTCATCGCTTCTGGGACTTTGCGTTCAAAGCTAAGGTGTTAGCAGCAGGGTGTGACTGTGATCAGGGTTGTCCTCGCTGTTTAATGCAGCACAGTTGTCCTGAAAGTAATGCGGCGTTGAACAAGAGTTTGGGACTGTCACTATTGGAAATTATCAGTCAGATGGAGACGTTACCTCTAACTTCTGAACGTTAGGATAAAAAGGCAGAAGATTGTACATTAGACTGCAACTTGGTATAAAACAACGGATGAGGGGATGGCAAAATTAGGGTATCGACCTGTCGCCATTGATTTATTTGCAGGTGTTGGTGGGTTTTCCTTGGGAATCGAACAGGCGGGGTTTGATGTGGCGATCGCAGTGGAAAAAGACCCGATTCACGCGGCTGTCTATAAGTTTAATTTTCCCCAGACTCATGTCTTGTGCGCTGATGTGACTGAGTTGACGGGAACACATATCCAGAAAGCCTTGCGGAATTGGTGCGATCGCCAAAAACGTCCGGTTCGGGTGAGCGATCGCGACAGGATGGACATAAACTTAGTATTTGGGGGACCCCCTTGTCAGGGATTCTCTGTCATGGGGAAACGTCAGGTTTGTGACAAACGGAACCTTTTAGTCTTTGAGTTCTGTCGCTTGGTCAAAGAACTCCAGCCTCGTTATTTTCTGATGGAGAATGTTCCGGGTTTAGGGTGGAAAAAATACCAAGACTTATTGAATCGGTTGCAATGGGAGTTTAACGCCGCCGGCTATGAGATAACTCAACCGATACAAGTCCTCAACGCGGTTAATTTCGGTGTACCCCAGCAGCGACAACGGTTATTTATATTGGGAAATCAGGTGGGAGTTAAACCTTTAACCTATCCTCAACCTCAATTGCAATCACCCTCTGAATTTTGTACCGTTCGGGATGCGATCGCGGATTTACCGAATTTAGATGATTTTCCTGAACTCCAAACCTCAGACTGGGTAGAACTGACATTCCCTCAGTTAAAATTACTCCAGGCATTAGCCATGCCTTACGTAGAAAAACTACGAAATATCATCAGCGATCCCTTTAATTTTGCCCATCCCCGCAAATGGAATCCATTCCTCTTAACCAGTTCTAAGCGAACCCGACACAATCCTGCATCAATTGAACGGTTTAATCAAACACTACCGGGTCAATTGGAAGCAATTAGTCGCCTACAACGCCTAGACTGGGACAAACCCTGCTACACTCTACGAGCAGGTACTGGATATGATCGAGGTAGCTATACCTCCCCCCGTCCCATTCATCCTAACTATCCACGGGTAATTTCAGTCCGAGAAGCCGCACGTTTACATTCATTTCCGGACTGGTTTCGCTTTCATGGGACGAAATGGCATGGATTTCGACAGGTAGGGAATTCTGTACCGCCACGACTCGGACGAGTCTTAGGTGATCAAATCATCGCCGCCTTGGGAGTTGAACCCTCGCCGCCAACCCTTACCCTCACCCTAAGAGACTCGCACCTATTAGAATTAGGTCAGGTCAAAGCATTTAAGTATTGGAAACAAAAGGTATAAGTAGGTGGGGACAATTAAAGTTAACGGCGGAGATTGTCATTCGTCATTCGTCATTTGTAAGGGTTTGAGGAGTATTTATATAACTGAACATAGTTAAGTTTATTTCCACCAACCTACTTAAGATATCCGTAGGGTGGGCATTGCCCACCAGCCTTAGGGAGTGTGCCATTCAGCTTAAGTTATAGCAACCGCCATGGCTGTTAGGACACATCATTTATGTAGAGACGCGCCATGGCGCGTCTCTACAATGGTGCCGAACGTCCTAATCGATGTGTCTATTGCTATATAGTGTCACTCCCAATATTTTGTGATTTAGATCACCTAAAAAAGACAAACTTATCATAATCCTTCCTCAGGAAGCATCACTTGGCAACTCAATACTTATCACAATTTTGGTTAAGTCATAATCACTGACAATCGGCTGATTTGATCACGTTAAAAAATCGATAAGTTCTTTAATATATTTTATACAAGGAGAGATACACCACGTTGCCAAAGACCCAATGAAATCTGCTCAAGTTTGCTTTCCCAAATTTCCCGTCCAGCAAATTGCCCATCGCATTATTGATATGCGCCAAATTAGCTGGATTGATCAACAACTGTTTATGTCAGCCCTTTTATCGAAGCAGTCACTCTCAATGGAAGAGGAACACTTAGTTGAACGGATTTATGAAGGTTTACATCGGGGATGGATTCGAGTCGTTTAATAGAATGAATTAGGGCTTATGAATTATTTAGACTTAGCTTACTTCTCGAAGAGCGATGATGACGAATGACGATATTCACCGTTCACGTTAATTCTGTCCACCTACTTAGATTCGACCACTACCAATTTTGGGTAGAACTTCCTTTGCCCATAATTCATCAGAAATTTTAATTTGCTTGTCTTCAGGAACTCTTTGATTATATTGCTCTAATAACGCTGTAATAAGTTGAATATACTCTTTCAGTAAATCCCGAATTTCTTGTCTGGCTAATAAATTATAAGAATTTGATGTATTTTTTTTTGCACTGAATTGCCGAATTACAGGCGCATTGAATACGATCCAAAGAAATGGAGAATTAATAACTTCTTCCATCAATTCAATGAGTTCAGGTTGTAAAAATAAACAATATTTTTCCATAGTGCGGTTTAAGGAATCCTTAAACTGCGAACATTCACGTAATAGATAATCTGACCAATCCGCTTCAATTGCGCCCAATACAGGGGCTGGTTTGGAAAAATCTAGAAACGCTAATTCTTCAAAAAATGTATGATCAAATAAGTCAACGACTGTTTGATAATTTTTATCCGGTTTTTCGGCAATAGCCGCCTTAAACATATTAAAAAATAAATAAAAGTGACGCCTAAGCGGTCTCCTTAGTTGCAGGAATGCTACAGCTTCTAGTTTTCTACGTTGATTTTCTTGATCGATCGCAATGACCCGATCAATCGAAAAGACGACAATTAAAATGCCAGTAATTTCTGAGGCAATATCTAAAGAAAAGGATTTGAGCCAAGGATATTGACCCGAACTGATGAAATAAATGAAAAAGCAGCAGCCCAATAAGATAGGAAGTACAACATAAGGAGTTTTGAACGATTTTCTCATCTTATCGCCTGCTACTTTGCTTGAGCGTCCGGGTTATTGAGAAAAGATACTCTTCTATTGCAAGAAACCCTCTGCTGCTAATAATCCTACAGAAAAGAGTACGGTAGCCATTAGCGAAAAAACCATCATCATGCCAGAAGGCATAAAGCTGCGGGTGCGGAAAAGGCGAATAATAAAAACGATAAATAACACTAGAGAAATGAATGTGGCGAGTCCGAGTCCCATAATCGGGATAATCCGACAAAGCCACCAAGCCACCAAAAGTCCCAGACCACTACTGATACCCGAAATTAAGGATTTTTTGCTTTTGGCTTTGACATACCCGATTACGCCACCCACCAAAACGAGTAAAGCGTAGATTAAAACAAATCCGGTAATAATTGGCAATAAGTTGTTCATGTTAGGAAAATTTTGCTGGATATCAAGACTGACGATCCACTAATTTATCGTATTAATTATACTCTAGTAGCGCTACCTGGGAGGAGGCAGAAGGGTGCTTACGGATACCTTCTCGTTTCAGCCGTAGAACGTCTTAACCTGGAGGGCGACAGCTATATCTGCTTTGTCGTCTGTGGTTAACTGATGAGTTACTTCCGCCGCGCTATTCTAGTAAATCACACAAAAACGACTGCCCTTTACGGCAGCCCAATCCCCCGCCTCCCGTCTTCATCAGACGGGGGAATAGCTTTTCCATGACTCTATTAGGCTTTTACTTTGAATGAGTTTAGAGGGAAGAACCGTTAGAGTGGTCGTTGTAATGGGATTGCCCATGCCAATTCATGGTGTCAGTCATATTATCTTCTAGTTCCATGCGTTGTTCCATGCGACGCAGAAAATAGCCCGTCATCATCGCCGAAGCCAACAATCCAGCTAAGTTTTCGCGATCTGTGGTAACTTGTACATTGAAACTCTCAGACGGAAGCATACCCACCAGTCCTTGGACATTCTGGGAAATGATTTGCTGAATTTCCGGGCTGGCAGATTTGGCAACCTGGGACAGCACATCGGGGGATTGGTGTTGGAGATAGCTCAGGAGTTGGTTGGTTGCGTCATCTTCAGGGGGAGAATTGAGGAAGTCAGAGTTAAATACCATTAGAAATTAAAAGATGTGACTTACTTGTTTCTACTCTAAACGATTGTACTAGCTACCGACTTGGTGCTTTGGTTAAACAGTCCTAGTTCTTAAGGAAGAAATTCAGGATTGTGCTTGGGGCTGAAGGATAAGATCAGGTGAAGTGGTGCTTAGGATTGAGAGGATGTGCGTAGGGACGGTAGGAGGTTATCGAGTTCAAAGTGTTGATGAAATTTATTGGTGACTTGCAACCAGTAGGAACGACCATCGGTTTGTCGGCGTCTGCTGACAAATCCGAGGGAGATGAGTTCTTGAACATGTTGATACGCACCACTACCGCGTAAGTCGATCAGTTCAGTTTGAGCAATAGGTTGTTTGATTGCGATCGCCGCTAAGGTTCTCAATGCTCCTACACCTAATTCAGCAGGCACTAGACTTTGCATTAACGTAGCAAATGAAGCCCGTAACTGCAAGCTATAGCCCTTTGGTGTCTCGACGACTTCTAGGGCGCTGTCTCGATAGGCATAGTCTGACATCAGTTCAATTAAAGCATCTTCTACCGCCGAGCGATCGCATCTGGCGCACTCAGCAATTTCCGTCAGGGACAAAGGTTTGCCCTTTAAGTATAGAATCGCTTCAATTTGGGTCGCTAGACGAGGCATTGGGGACGTTTTGAGTGTTGAATGTGTAGGGGCGGGTTTAGGGAATTTGCTCAAGCTGTTGACGATAACTTGGGTTCAAAACCCGCCCTTACCGAGTGTTGAGTTTTGGGTGTGTAGGGGCGGGTTTAGGGAATTCGCTCAAGCTGTTGACGATAATTTGGATTCAAAACCCGCCCTTACCGAGTGTTGAGTGATGAGGGATTAAGGATTTGGGATTGGGGATTGGCAAGTACCGAAATGCTCATCAATCGAGTTGCCGTCCCGTCAGTTCCACAAAGATATCTTCTAAATTTGAGGGACGAACCATCATACCCGTTTTATCCGGTAAGCTGTCAAGGTAGGCATTGGCATCATCTAGAGTGGGAAAGAACTTATACTCGAAGCGATCGCCAATTTGTTTCATCAGCAACCCTTCGCCATGGTTAGCTTTCAGTTGTTGCAGGGTTCCCAGTTCAATTAGCTTACCACAGTCCATAATACCGATGCGTCCCGGCTGACTTGCCCCATACGCATCACACAACACCTCCACCTCGTCCATATAATGCGTCGTCAGCAGCATAGTCATCCCTTGGCGGTTTAAATCCCGAATAATTTCCCACAGGCGGCGACGGGTTTGGGGATCAAGTCCCACCGTGGGTTCATCTAAAAATAGAATTTTGGGTTGGTGGAGTAGCGCCCTAGCAATTTGCAGGCGACGCTTCATCCCACCGGATAGGGTTTTCACGGGCGAATCCCGCCTTTGGGCTAATTCTACGTACTCCAACCACTGGTTAATCAGGGTTTGCCGTCGGGGATTGGTAATGTGGTGCAAACGTCCGTGGAGTTCCATATTCTCCCAAACGGTCAGGTCGTTGTCAACACTGGTTTGTTGCAACACTACACCGATATTTTGCTTAACTTCAGCCGGTTGGCGCACCACATCGTAACCCGCAATCTCAATTTGCCCTTCAGTGGGTCGGGTTAAAGTGGTTAACATGCGAATCGTCGTCGATTTCCCCGCACCGTTAGGACCGAGTAGACCAAATATCTCTCCCGATTCGATAGTGAAGGAGAGGTCATTAACCACAGGAATTTTATCGTAGGTTTTTTGGACGTGTTGGACACAAACAGCAGAGGGCATTCGGTCTGACTCATAGTAGGACAACTTTACATTTCATCATATCTTCGTCCCACACAATATCGTAATCAACGCCGAAGTAATTATGGATTAAGCGATCACGCATTCCCGCGATCGCACGCCATTCAACGGCATTCAATTGTGGTATAGTTCTGACTTAGTGTATCGGGTAGTTGTTTAACCGCTTCGCCAGTGACTTCACTTATACTTGAAAACGAGAAAATGCAGATTGAGAACTGTTGCGTGGAGGATTAGGTTCGGAACGCTGACCCCTTTGAATCTCTAGCATTCCTAGTGTTACAACTTCATGGACATAGTAATCCAAGGCGCTCACAGCTAGAACTAGAGCAGCTCTCAAAATATCTGACAAATCTAGGGCAGGAGTGGATTGAGCCTTGACAGAGTTGTGAATAGAAATCAGATCTCGAACACGAGCAATGCTGATTCGGAATTGATCAAGCGCTGACTGCATAGGAAGGAGAAGTGAGTCCTATAATCTTATCGGCTAATTCGGCAAATGTTTGTTTAAAATCATCTTGTTTTGCTTGGTTATTTTTTAGCACTATTCCTGTTTGGTTTAATTGTTGAGGCGTGAGGGCATAGATTGGAGTCTGATGTTCCTGAGAAAGAGCAATTAGGCTATTAAAGTTGGAAATTTTTGTTAAGCAAAAACTGTCACTAATTCCATGTTCAGCATATAATTTATCAGAAATTAACATACTATTTTGACGTAAAATCGGAACCAGCTTAGAGGAAACGTCTTGCTCAATCTTATTAATCCATGTTTCAAAAGCAGCCGTTTCCTTGCCGCGAATAATCCGAAAATTTTGAACAATAGTACCTAAAAACCGTAGTGTAATGTCAGGAAATGGATAGGATGCTCCTTTCAATAAAGGAAGCGAACTAGCCTGTTTAGCCCAGGCGTACCATTTGGGTAGAACTTTAGCTAATGAATCAATTGCCATTACCGAAAAGAAATCGGCAGTAGTAGGCACGATAAAAAAGTCACTGGTCATTAGTAAATTCTGATTAATTGCTCCTAAACTCGGACTCATATCAATCAAAATGTAATCTGCAGTAAACTTTTCAGCCGTTTTATTCAATAAATCTGTAATAGAGCCGGGTAAGTTTTTGAGAGCCTGAATTGAGCCACTTAGCTCTTGAGCAATTCCCAATGTGACTTCATATTCCGCAAAACCCACATGACCAGGTAGTAAAAACAGTCCATCTTGTCCCTCAATGGGAATGCAGTCTACTGCCTCAATAGCCCTTGGCTGTGACTCAAAAGCTGGTGCTAGCCCTGTTCTAATATTTGAATGGGTATTGTAAATCGCCTCAATTCTTGCCTCGTCGCTCTCTGTTCCTTGCCCTAAAGCCATACCCGTTAGGTTACACTGGGGATCGGTATCGACAAGAATTACTGTTTTTCCCTTTGAGGCAAGCATCCAACCCAGATTAAATGTGGTTGTAGTTTTGCTAACTCCGCCTTTGTGATTAAAGAGGGCTATTTTTTGAACCATTGCACTTACTATTGCCTCTTAGTCCTCCAACTTTAGACTTTAGTATAGCGTAAGCCTGACTTTTCCAAACTTACTCTGCCAAACTGTTAGTTTAATCGCTTATCTAGTTTGCAAACTTGACTCAATTGGATAATCCTTTGATACTGGAATTGGTTCTACCAGCGATAAGCCCAACAAGCGCAGACTCCAACGCTCAAACCAAGGTACAGATAACCCCCATCGCATCTTGGTTAAGAAAAATTGCTCAAAGGCAATCTTCAACCAGCTTACCCAACGACCCCGTTTTGCGATCGCACGTCGCCGTTGACCGGTTTTCGGATTCGGTAAAACGGGATCAGCTAAGAAGACAATTCCTGTATCACCAAAATCCGCCATACAAATCGCTGCCAAGGTAGGCGTCACCGGTGCCGCTTGAATCACACCCAACTCTCTAGCAATATTGTGCGCCACCGCCATCCCCATCGCCTCCGCCATTTGCCCCGTTTTTGGCACACCGATAGGCAAAGGTGTCTTTTCCGGTGGCGATAACTGCACCACTACGCCTGCACTATAGATAGAGGGAAATGAAGGATGCTGATACGTCGGTAATACAGGTAGAAAACCCTTCTCATCACTCAACCCAGGCACATCTCGGACAAAGCTTGGTCCCCGGAACGGCGGTAGCAGCATGGCGTAATGGAAGGGTAGCCTATGACCCTCTGCTAAGGTGATCTGATGCGGATGAATAGCAGTAATTTCAGCCTTCTCAATCACCTCAATCTGCCGTTGACGCATTAATTCAGTTACCAATTCCGCCGAATCTGCCATACCCCCAATTCCCAAATGACCTGCATAGGGTTCTGGGGTGACAAACGTAATCGGTACTTGTTCTCGCAATCCTTGTCGCCGCAGTATCCAATCGGCTAATAGGGCAAACTCATAAGCCGGTCCCATACAACTCGCACCCGGAACCGCCCCCACAACCAAGGGTCCAGGATTTTCCAGAAATTTCGCCCACGCTTCTTTTGCCATCAAAGCATGGTGAGGATTGCACACCGATTGGGTGTAACCGCGATCGGGTCCTAATCCTGGTATGGTATCTAGGGCTAATTCCGCCCCGGTAGCAATCACTACATAGTCATAATTAATAGACCTGTCTCCCACCCTTAACCATTGAGCGTGGGGGTCAATACCCGTTACCTTACCTTGAACAAACTCAATTTGACGGGATTTAAGCACAGAAGCAATATCTACTTGAATTCGCTGGAGTGGAGTTAAATTAAACGCCACCCAAGGCAGAGAAGGAGTAAACGTAAATTTAGGTTTGTCACAAATTAACGTAATTCGGTGGACATGAGGCAGGAGATGCCGCAGTTCGTAAGCTGTAGGGAGTCCGCCAATACCCGCACCGATTACCACAATATGAGCCATGATTACACCACTGTTTATTAAAACTATACAACTTTGTAACTATATTTACAATTTATCTGGATTGAGTAGCCCCCGGCAACGCGAGATGCCAAAACGAAATCCCTGTACCCTTTAGGGGCGACCCGCTTGCCATCCGTGTCAACTTAAGCTCAACCCCTCACCCCCAGCCCCTCTCCCACGCCGGGGAGAGGGGAGCAAGAGCATCCGATCCCCCTTCTCCCCACGGTGGGAGAAGGGGTTAGGGGATGAGGGG